>NZ_BSPX01000002.1:0-166938 GCF_030161255.1 Zoogloea oryzae | reverse complement strand
GTACGCCTGGCCGGGGGCGACTGGCTGGAGCCCGTCGACGCCCGCGCCCTGGAGGCCGGCGCCGGCCCGCTGCAGCTGCGCCTGCGCACCGACAGCCGGGCACTCGCCAGCGCGATGGAGGCCCTTGCCGCGAGCCCGGAGGGTGCCGCCCTGCTGGCGGACAGGCCGATCCCCGGCGCGGCGTTGGTCACGGCCCTGCTCAAGATGCTGGGTGAGGCCCCGGCCAGGCCACCGCAAGGCGTGCCACCCACGCCCCGCCTCGAAACCCCCGACACACCGCCCGGCAACGCGCCGATGGGCACGCCGCTACCCGCGTCGCTGGCCGCCTTCCACGCCTGGTGCGCCGCCTGCCATCTGAGCGCCGAGCAGTTTCCGCCCAACTTCCTGCAAGGGCCGCGGAGCGAATTGGAAGCCCGCATCCGCCAGTGCGCGCCGCGCATCTTCGTGCGTCTGGCGATGGCGCGCCGGATGCCCGCCACGCGGGAGAAGACGCCGATGCCACCCGAATCCATGCTGCCCGCCTTCGGCATCCATCCGGCCGCCTGGGCGGCGAGCCCCGAGCGGGCGGAGATGGAGGCCGTGGTCGCCACCATGCTGCGGCTCGAGACCGGCCGCGATCCCGACCCCGACGCGCTGCTGGCGGGCGGCTACGAATCCCTGCGTCCCTGCCTCGCCGCCGGGGCGCACTGAGAACAAACGGAGGCCATCATGCCCCACCGCGCCGTGCCGCCCACCTACCGCTGGAAGCGCCGATTCCTGATCCTCTTCGCCATTACCGTGGTGCTGCCGGCCACCGTCGTCCTGTGGCTCGTCGGGCGCTTCGGCGCCGATTCGCCGGTGGATTACGTGGACCCGGTGGAGCACTTCAAGTACGGATCGACCGGCGGCGAGCACGAGATGGGCTTTCCGTACTGGATCTGGCGCGCGTTGCCCGAGGTGTGCGGCCACCTGCTGCCGGGCAAGGGCTACGCGTCGCTGGGCATGCTCTACGAGACGAACCCCGACGGCAGCCCGAAGGATCTGCCGGTGGGCACCTCGAAGCGCCGTTACCAGGGCGTGGATCGGGTCTTCGTGAATTGCGCGGTGTGCCACACCAGCACCGTGCGCGCCGCGCCAGACCAACCGCCGCTGCTGGTGGCGGGCATGCCGGCGGCGCTGTTCAACATGCAGGGCTTCGAGACCTTCTTCTTCAACTGCGCGGCCGACCCCAAGTTTGCCAAGGAATACGTGATCCCCGAGATCCAGCGTCAGGGGGCGGACCTCGACCTGCTCGACCGCTACGTGGTGTATCCCCTCGCCATCGGCATCATGCGCGACCGGGTGCTGGCCCTGAAGGGGCGCTTCGACTGGGTGTATCGCCAGCAGCCCTGGGGGCCGGGGCGGGTGGATACCTTCAACTCGGCCAAGGTGATCTTCAACTTCCCGATGGATCACCTGCCGCCCGAGGAATTCGACGCCCCGGCGGACTTCCCGTCGATCTGGCTGCAGCGGCCGCGCCGCGAACCCCGGGCGATGGAGCTGCACTGGGACGGCAACAACACCGACATGACCGAGCGCAACAAGAGCGCCGCCTTCGGCACCGGCACCACGCCGCCGACCCTCGACGTGCATCGCATCCGGCGGGTGGAGGAGTGGATTCTGGAGGCCGAGCCGCCGCCCTTCACGCGCTTGTTTCCGGTGGATGCGGCGCTGGCCGCGCGCGGCGCGCCCATCTACAAGGAATACTGCGCCGACTGCCACGGCGCCTCCGGGCGCGATTTCAGCGGCGGTCAGGTGGGGCGGGTCACGCCGCTGGTGCAGATCGGCACCGACCGGCGCCGGCTCGATTCCTACACCTACACCCTGGCGGTCAATCAGGCCACGCTCTACGCCGATTATCCGTGGCGCTTCACCCAGTTCCGCAAGACCCACGGCTACGCCAACATGCCCCTCGACGGCATCTGGCTGCGCGCGCCCTACCTGCACAATGGCTCGGTGCCCAGCCTGCGCGACCTGCTGGAGCCTGCGGCCCGGCGCCCGGCGGTGTTCTGGCGCGGCAACGACGTGTTCGACCCGGTGAAGGTGGGCTTCGTGTCGAACCTGCCCGAGGCCGCCGGCAAGCCCTTCTTCCGCTTCGACACCACCCAGCCGGGCAACGGCAACGGCGGCCACGAGGGCCGGGCCTACGGCACCGAACTCCCGGCCGACGACAAGGCCGCCCTCGTCGAATTCCTCAAGACCTTCTGAACGGGAGGACGCCATGAACGCCCGATCTCTGGAAATCCGCCGCGCCGCCCTGAGTGCCGGGCTGCTGGCCCTGGTCTTGCTGGTGGTCGCGGGCATCTACCTGGGCTGGAGCCGGGGTTTCCGCGAGGAGCCGCAGCCCGCCTGGGTGTTCGAATCCGCCGACAGCCGCTTCAAGTACGGATCGATCGGCGCCGAGCACGACGCCGGCGTGCCGTACTGGATCTTCTACGTGCTGCCCCGGGTGTTCCCCGAGAAGTTCCGCCAGGACGGCAAGGTCGCCCCCGGTGGCTACGCGGCCCTGGGCGTGGCCTGGGAGCAGGGCCAGGAGCTGCCCGTCGGCTTCACCCGCAAGACCATCGGCTTTGCCCGGGTCGCCAACAACTGCGCGGCCTGCCACACCACCAGCTACCGCACGAGCCCGGATTCCAACCCGGTGTTCGTGGTGGGCGGACCCGGCCATACGGTGAATATCGAAAACTTCTTCCGCCTGCTGATCGACTGCGCCCGCGACCCGCGCTTCAACGCCGACATCCTGATGGCCGAGATCGACCGGGTGACCGACCTGGACATCATCGACCGGCTGCTCTACCGCTTCGTGATCATCCCGATCACCAAGAAGCGCCTGCTGGAGCGGGAGGCCCAGTTTGCGTGGATCTACCGCAGCGATTTTCCGGACTGGGGTCGTGGCCGGGACGACGGGATGAACCTCACCCGCTACTTCATGATCCGCGCGCCGATGGACGACGCCTTCGGCCCGGCTGACATCCCGGCGATATGGAACCTCGGCAAATATCACGCCGAGACCGGCCAGCTCCCCAACTACGCCGGCGACACCCATGACGTGCACTCGGTGATGGTCGATTCGGCCCTCGGCGTGCTCGGCGCCGCGCCGGCCAACAAGGTGGATTTTGCGGCCCAGGTGAAGTGGCTGGAGGATTACCTCTCGAAGCTGCCGCCGCCCAAGTATCCCTTCCCCATCGACGCCACCCGCGCCGCCGCCGGCAAGGCGGTGTTCGATGCCCACTGCGCCGCCTGCCACGCTAGCCCGCGCACCGGCACCCGGCTGCCGCTGGCCGAGGTGGGCACCGACCGCGGGCGTCTCGATACCTGGAACAAGGACGCCGCCATCAAGGCGAATCGCATCGTTGCGGAGATGGGCATCCAGCGACGCGGCCTGGTGGAGGAAGACCTGCCCGGCTACAAGATCCCCTTCCTCGACGGCATCTGGCTGCGCGGCCCCTATCTGCACAACGGTTCGGTACCCACGCTGCGCGATCTGCTGGAGCCGGCTGCCGACCGCCCCAAGGCCTTCTGGCGGGGCTACGACGTGTTTGATCCGGTGAAGGTGGGCTTCGTGACCGAAGGCGACGGGGCGAAGCAGGTCGGCACGCGGATGGACACCACCCAGCGGGGCAGCGGCAACCAGGGCCATGAGTTTGGCACCAACCTTGGCCGCGCCGACAAGGAGGCGCTGGTGGAATACCTGAAGACGCTCTAGCGCCTAGCGCAGCAGATAGGCCACGCCGACCACGATTGCCACGAGGGTGGCCACCAGCACCGCGCCAGCGGCCACATCCTTGACCACGCCGATCTCCGGGTGCTGGCCGGGGTGGAGGCGGTCGGCCAGGGTTTCGATGGCGGTGTTGGCCATCTCGGCCACCAGCACGAGCCCGACGGCCAGCCCGATCAGCGCCCACCACACGGCCGGGGCGCCGGTGAGGGTGAGGAAGATGACCACCGCCACCACGGCCACGCCGTGAGTGCGCATGCTGCGCTCGCGCCGGAAGGCCACGGCGATGCCGCTACGGGCATAGCCGAAGCGGCGCAGGAATCCTTGTCCTTTCATTCTTCCAACTCTACGCCAAGGCCTGCCGGGCCGCCAGCCTCGGGGCGTATGCCCGGCCGGCCGGTCGCGACACGAAAGTTTTTGATCCTGGTGGCTAAAGGAATCGGATTCATCTGTCGTTAAGGTGATAACTCCTCCATACCCGTATCGGGTTTGCGCTGACCGCCGGGGAGGCCTCCAGGCAGCAATCCTCTTCCGGCGGTCGCATTTTTCTTCCTCCCCGCTCCGTTCCCGTCCTGGCCCATGCCGGGCAGTGCCATTCGGCCGATCGAACGCCGGATGTTCACCTTTTCACACCTGATCTGCATGGCGGCGTGCCCTTGCGCACCCGGCCGTCGGCGAGACTCTGCTACAGTGCGCAGTCGCTGGCGCAGGCCGGCGTGATGGTCAATCGATCCGCATGAAAAAGACGCTCAAACTCTCTGTGCTGTGGCTCGCGCGCGCGCTGGGCCTGTTCGGTCTCTCCCGTCGCCTCACCCGTTCGAAGCTGCGCATCCTGTGCTACCACGGGGGCAACATCGGCGACGAGCGCCAGTTCAACCCGCTGCTGTTCTGCTCGGCCGAACACCTGGACGCCCGCGTGCGCTGGCTGAAGGACAAGGGCTTCACCGTGGTGCCGCTGGATGCGGCGGTGGATGGTCTTGCCACGCCCCAGGCCCGGCCCGCGCTGCCGGTGGTGCTGACCTTCGACGACGGCTGGTATTCCACCTATCAGGCCCTGCTGCCGGTGCTCGCCCGCCACGGTGTGCCCTCCACCCTTTACCTGTGCACCCAGTATTTCGAGCGCGGCAATCCGATCCCGCCGGTGGTGCTCAACTACATCCTCTGGAAATCCGGCAAGTCCGAGATCGATCTGGCCGGCTTCGGCCCCGGCATCGATGGCCATCATGTGCTGGCTGATCGCCCGGCCACGCGCAGGCTGGTGGAGGCCCTGGTCGAACAGCTCGACGCCATCGCCGACCCGGCCGCCAACCGGGCGCTGGTCGAGCGCTTTGCTGCTGCGGTGGGCGTGAGCGCTGCCGAGCTGGATCTTGGCTCGCGTCGTTTCGACTACATGACCCCGGACGAACTGGCCCGCATCCCGGGCCTGGGCTGCGCCATCGAGCTCCACGGCCACGTGCACCTCTACCCGGTGGGCGTGCCCCAGCGCCTGAAGGACGACCTTGCCGCCTGCGCCGCCGTGATCCGCGGCCAGGGGCTGCCGGAGCCGCGCCACTACTGCTACCCCAGCGGCGACTACGACCACAACGCCCACGCCGCGCTGCAGGAGATCGGCGTCAAGTCCGCCACCACCTGTCTGCCGGGCCTGATCGACACGGCGACGGGCCGGGATGTCTCCTACCTGCCGCGCTTCCTGGACGGCGAGCGCATCCACGCGCTGGAGTTCGAGGCCGAGATGAGCGGCTTTTCGGACTTCCTCAAGCGGCTGGCCGGGCGCGGCTGATCGTCTTTCGCCGTGACACGAATAAGCCAGGCCAGCGCCTGGCTTTTTTGTATTGCCCCGCTCACCAGCCGAAGCGCCGGCCGTACCAGCCCTTCATGGCCTGGATCAGCGCGGCGTAGCCCAGCAAAATGGCCGCCAGCCAGCCGAAGTAGGCGCCGGGCAGCGCCGTGAGCCGGAAGTAGTGCGCCAGCGGCCCCATCACGATGGCGATACCGGTGAGCACCGTGAATGCCGTCATCGCCGCCAGGGGCAGGGCAGGGCGGCTCTCCACAAAGGGCAGCTTGCGGGTGCGGATCATATGCACCACCAGCGTCTGGGAGAGCAGCCCCTCGACGAACCAGCCGGACTGGAACAGCGTCTGGGCGGCCGGCGTGGTGGCATGGAAGACGAACCACATCAGCCCGAAGGTGAGCAGATCGAAGATCGAGCTGATCGGCCCGAAGCACAGCATGAAGCGCCCCAGCCCTTCCACGTTCCAGTGCTGGGGCGTGCGCAGGGATTCCTCATCCACGTTGTCGAAGGGGATGCCGGTCTGGGAGATGTCGTAGAGCAGGTTCTGCAGCAGCAGGTGCATGGGCAGCATCGGCAGGAAGGGCAGGAACACGCTCGCCACCAGCACCGAGAACACGTTGCCGAAGTTGGAGCTGGCCGTCATCCGGATGTACTTGAGCATGTTGGCGAAGGTCTTGCGGCCCTCGCGCACGCCGTCGGCCAGCACCATCAGGCTCTTCTCGAGCAGGATGATGTCGGCGGTGTCCTTGGCGATGTCGGCGGCGCTATCCACCGAGATGCCGATGTCCGCCGCGTGCAGCGCCGGGGCGTCGTTGATGCCGTCGCCGAGAAAGCCCACCACGTGCCCGTTGGCCCGCAGCGCCCGCACCACGCGCTCCTTGTCGAGGGGCGACAGCTTGGCGAAGACGGTGGTGGCTTCCACCGCCTGGGCCAGCGCGGCGTCGTCCATCCCGGCCACCTGGCTGCCCTGCAGGGTGCCGGCGACATCGAGCCCGACCTCCCGGCACACCCGCGCGGTGACGAGCGCGTTGTCGCCGGTGAGCACCTTGGCGGTGATGCCGTTGGCGCGCAGGCTGGCGAGGGCCGGCGCGGCGCTGTCCTTGGGCGGGTCGAGGAAGGCGACGTAGCCGGCGAGGGTGAGACCGGCCTCGTCGGCCACGCTGCAGCGATCCTGGCCCGGCGGCAGGGGCTTGGTTGCCACGCCCACCACCCGCAGGCCGTCGGCGTTGAGGGTGTCGGTCTGCGCGCGGATGTGGGCGAGCAGCTCGGGCGTCAGGGGCTCGGTGGCATCGCCGCGGCGCACCGTGCTGCAGGCGGCCAGCATCTCCTCGATGGCGCCCTTGCAGATCAGCAGGTGCTGCGGGTCGCCGCCATCCTGCCGGGCCACCACCACCGACATGCGACGGCGCTGGAAGTCGAAGGGGATCTCATCCACCTTGCGGAAATCCCGCGCCGGATCGAGCCCGCCCAGCTCGTCGCCCCTGGCCAGCACGGCCACGTCGAGGAGGTTCTTGAGGCCGGTCTGGTAGTGGCTGTTGAGCCAGGCGTATTCCAGCACTTCAAGGGAGTCCTGCCCGTCGATGTCGGTGTGGCGCTGCAGGACGATGTGGTCCTGGGTGAGGGTGCCAGTCTTGTCGGTGCACAGCACGTCCATCGCCCCGAAGTTCTGGATCGCGTCCAGCCGCTTGACGATCACCTTGCGCCGCGACAGCAGCACCGCGCCCTTGGCGAGGGTGGAGGTGACCACCATCGGCAGCATCTCCGGCGTGAGGCCGATGGCCACCGACATGGCAAAAAGTCCGGCCTCCAGCCAGTCGCCCTTGGTGAGGCCGTTGGTGACGAAGACGATGGGCGTCATCACCGCCATGAAGCGGATCAGCAGCCAGCTCACCTTGTTCACGCCGGCCTGGAAGGCGGTGGGCGTCTGCTCGACAGCGGCGACCCGGTCGGCCAGGGTGCCAAAGTAGGTTTGGGCACCGGTGGCGAGCACCACGCCGGTGGCCGAGCCGCTGAGCACGGTGGTGCCCATGAAGGCGAGGCTGTCCATCTCCAGCGGGCTGGCTGCGGTGGCGCGGCGCTGGGTGTCGAACTTCTCGACCGGCAGGGCCTCGCCGGTCATCGCGCCCTGGCCCACGAAGAGATCCCGGGCCGACAGCAGGCGCAGGTCGGCAGGCACCAGATCCCCCGCCGACAGCACCACGATGTCGCCGGGTACCAGCTCGCGGGGGGCGATCTCGACGCAGCGCACGTTGCGCCCTTCCACCTCCACGTGGCGCGTCTCGACCGGGGCGGCGGGGTCGTCGGTCTGCCGTCGCAGCACCGTGGCCGTGCTGCTCACCATCGCCTTCAGGGCGTCGGCGGCGCGGCTGGAGCGCCGCTCCTGGACGAAGCGGATCAGCGTGGACAGCACCACCATGCAGCCGATCACGGTGGTCGCCTTCAGGTCGCCCGAATACCACGACGCCGCGGCGAGCACCGACAGCAGCAGGTTGAAGGGATCGACGTAGCAATGCCACAGATGCAGCCAAGCGGGCAGGGGCTTCTCGTGGAGGACCACGTTCTCGCCGGTGCGCCGGCGGATGCGGGCCGCCTGCTGGGCGTCGAGCCCGTCCGGATGGCTGTGCAGGCGGGCGAGCAGCTGATCCGGCGCTTCGGTGGCGGCAGCGGTGAGGGTGCGCGCCAGATCCGGCGGCACCGTCTTGCTGACCGGCGCGTGGCGGAACAGTTCGAAGCTGAAATGGCGCAGGAAGTGCCGGGCGGCGCGGCGCCGCTGCAGGCGGGAGACGAAATGGGCGCGCAGGCGCGATGGCTTCATCGGAAGAGCCCTGGTCAAGCCTTGACTCTACGCCGATCAGGCCCGCGCCGCCGTACGCTTGCGCACGTAGCGGGCGGGGGCTATTCGCCCCTGAACACCGGCTTGCGCTTCTCCCGGAAGGCCTGCACGCCCTCGGCGTAATCGCGGCTGTTGTACACCACCCGGCGCAGGCCCTGGATGCGCTCGAAGTCCTCCGGCGACATGGTGTGGGCGCCGGCCAGGATGCGCAGCTGCTCCTTCATCACCGCGATGGACAGCGGCGCATTGGCGGCGATGCGGTGGGCCATGGCGTAGGTGACGGTCTCGAGTTCGGCCTTGTCCACCACCTTGTTGATCACGCCCAGGCTGCACAGGCGCTCCACCGACAGCGGATCGGCGGTGAACAGCATCTCCTTGGCGATGTTGAGCGGCGCGGCGTTGAGGAAGGTGAGCAGGCCGCCCACGTTGTAGGGCACGTTGAGGCGGGCCGGCGTGGCGGCGAAGGTGGCGTCGCTGGCCGCCACGATCAGGTCGCAGGCGAACACGGTTTCGCAGGCGCCGCCCCACACGCTGCCTTCGATCATCGCGATCACCGGCGCCGGAAACAGCTCGATCTCGCGGATCAGCTTCCGCATCGGATCGCGCCAGGCCAGCGGGTCGAGCCCAGCGGCGGGCAACTGGTCGATGTCGTGCCCCGCCGACCACACCTTGCTGCCCGGCTTCGCCCGCAGCACCACGCAACGCACCCCCGCCGAGCGGAAGGATTCCAGCGCCGCGGTGAATCCGTGGACCATCTCTTCGCAGAAGGCGTTGCGCCGGTGGTCGCGGTCGAGGGTGATGGTGCCGATGTTGTCGGCAATGGCGAGCAGCAGCATGGCAGGGCCTCGTGGTCGAAAGGCAGATGATAACCAGCGCGGCCCCGCTTGGCCGGCGTGGCGGTGCGGAAGCCGCCAAAAGCAAAAGGCCAGCCCTCGTGAGGCTGGCCTAAGTGCTTGATGCGTATGGTGGGCCCAACAGGACTTGAACCTGTGACCAAGCGATTATGAGTCGGCAAAAATGAGGGTTTGACAAGCATAGACAAGAATCCTCAAAACCTCTGAGATTGGCGTAAATGCTGGGTTTTTCGGCTTTTTCCATCTGGTTGCATCATAGACAGGAATGGACGAAAATCGATTTTATTCCTTCCCCAGTCCTTCCCAGGGTCGCCGTCATGCCCCGACAAAGACTTACGCTTCCCCGCATCGCAGCCTTCAAGCCCAAGTCAGAGGGCTTCCTTTGGGATGAGGACGCCCCCCAACTCGCGGTTCGTGTCCGCGCCTCTGGCTCGAAAAGCTTCATCTTCCAAAGTGGTCTCGGCTACCGGGACATCCGTATCACCATCGGCAGCGTGGATGCGTGGACGATCGAGGCGGCCCGCGAGGAGGCTCGCCGGTATCAGCGGATGATCGACGAAGGGAAAGACCCCCGGGACGTGCTGCGCCAGGAGGTGGAGGCACGCAAGGTCGACGAGGCTGCCCGTCAGGCTGCGGCAGACATCGAGAAGGAGGAGTTACGCCGCCAAGCCGTGACCGTGGGCGAAGCCTGGGCCGCCTACGTGGCCGCCCGCTCCCACAAGTGGGGCGACTCCCACAAGCGCGACCACGAGAAGGCGATCCTGCCCGGTGGCGAGCGGATCACCCGGGGGCGGAAGAAGGGACAGGGGGAATACTCGCTGCCGGGCATGGTGCATTCCCTCTTGCTCGAGCCCCTGAAGGATCTGACGCCCGAGCGGGTGACCATCTGGATGCAGGAGAACAACGCCCGCGGGGCGACCGAGGCGGCGAAGAACTTCCGCCTGCTGCGCGCCTTCCTGAACTGGTGCGCCGAGCGCCCCGAGTACGTCGGCGTCGTCCGCCCGGATGCCTGTACCACGTCCGAGGTGAAGGATCACGTGAAGGCGGTCAAGGCGAAGGGCGACAGCCTGCAGCGGGAGCAGCTGGCGCTGTGGTTCGAACACGTCCGCCAGCTGGGCAACCCGGTGCATGCCGCCTATCTGCAGGCCGCGCTGCTCACCGGCGCCCGCCGGGAGGAGCTGACGGGCCTGCGCTGGGAGGACGTGGACTTCCAGTGGAAGAGCCTCACGATCCGGGACAAGGTGGAGGGGCAGCGCGTCATCCCGCTGACGCCCTACGTGGCCGCACTGCTTGCAGCGCTACCGCGCAGGACGGTGATCCGGGACGGGGAAAAGATTTCCCTGCCGTGGGTGTTCTCCAGCCCCTCTGCGGCATCCGGCCGGCTGCAGGAGCCGCTGAAGCCCCACAAGAATGCGATGGCAGCCGCCGGCCTGCCGCCGTTCTCCCTGCATGATCTGCGCCGCAGCTTCGGCACCCTGGCGGAGTGGGTTGAATGTCCTGTCGGCGTTGTTGCCCAGATCCAGGGGCACAAGCCGTCGGCCCTGGCCGAGAAGCACTACCGGCGCCGGCCGCTCGATCTGCTGCGCATGTGGCACGTGAAGATCGAGGCGTGGATTCTGGAGCAGGCCGGCATCCAGCAGCCGGGCGAGGATCAGGCACCGGGGCTGCGGGTGGTGGGCTGAGCGTGAATTGTAAAGCGAGGATTTACGGTTTATGATTGTCTCGTTCCGCCACAAGGGGCTGGAAACCTTCTTTCTGACCGGTAAGCAGGCTGGCATTCAGCCGATTCACGCCAAGCGCCTGCGGGACATGCTGACCGCGCTGAATGCCGCCGCGGGCCAGGAAGACCTCGCCCGCCCGTCCTGGCGCCTGCACGCATTGTCCGGAGACCGCGCCGGCTTCCTTGCCATGACGGTGCAAGCCAACTGGCGGCTTGTGTTCCGCTTCGAGGGCGGAAACGTGGAACTGCTCGACTATCTGGATTACCACTGAGGCCCAACACATGGACATGCACGACCCTTCGACCCCTGGTGAAATCCTGGCCGGCTGGCTGGAAGACCTCTCCATGAGCGTGACGGCCTTCGCCGCCCATGTCGGCATCAGCCGCGTCATGCTCTCCCGCATCTTGAATGGTCACGCCGCCGTTACCGCCGACATGGACCTGCGCCTGCATGAGGCCCTCGGCACTTCGCCCGGCTACTGGCTGCGCCTGCAGACGCAGCGTGATCTGTGGGCCGCCAGCCAGCGCGCCAAGGATCGGCCTCCCGTGGCCCGCATCGCAGCCTGACCGAGCACCGCCGCCGCGTTGTCGAGCCGCCCGGGCTATGTTTGTCGAAACTGAGTTCTTGCTACCAATTTGGTAGCGTGCTAGATTAAGACATGCACATCATTGCACTGAAGGCGCTACGCGAGTTTTGGGAGAAACATCCGCAGGCTGAAACACCATTGCGGGCTTGGTACGCAGAAGCGAGCCGGGCTGACTGGAAGGTTCCGGCGGACATCAAGGCCGCTCACCGGAACGCCAGTTTCCTGCCCAACAACCGGGTGGTGTTCAACATCAAGGGCAATGATTTCCGGCTGGTGGTGGCCGTTCGTTACACCTCCACCATGATGTTCATCCGCTTCGTGGGCACCCATGCCGAGTACGACCGGATAGACGCCGAGACCATCTAGGAGCTGCAATGTACCTGAAGCCCATCCGAACCGAAGTCGAGCACGCGAAGGCACTGGCAGAGATTGAACGCTTGTGGGACGCCCCGGAAGAGAGCGTGGAGGCTGACCACCTGGAGGTGCTCACCATGCTGGTGGAGGCCTACGAGAAAGTACACTTTCCCATTGAGGCACCCGACCCCATCGCCTACCTCGAGTACATCATGGATGTGCGGGAACTGACGCGCAAAGACCTCGAGCCGTACATCGGGCCGCGGGGCAGGGTGGCCGACATCATGAACCGGACCCGCCCCCTGTCCGTGGCGATGATCCGCCGGCTGTGCAGCGGCCTGGGGCTACCTGCAGACGTGTTGATTCAGCCGTACGCGCTGCGAGAGGTCGTCGCGGCCTGACCGAGTTTTACCGCCGCCTGAGGCTACAGGCAAAGCGGGCCGAACGGATGTTGGAGCATCCGCCGGCCCTAATCACAAACCGATCTACTAAGGAGATCAGCCGTGACTACCCAGAAGTCTACTATCGGACGTTCCGTTTTGTTTGATTCTGTGCATTTTCAGGTCGTCGAATGCAACAAATCGAACGTGCGCACTAGCATGGATGGCCTGATGGCCATCTTGGCAGAGCGCCACCGCGCGAAAGTCTGCCTCCGGGCGCAGTGCGCGCAAGAGGAACAGGCAGCCAACTGCACGTGCGTTTTTTGTTCCGCGGAGGTGCAGCGGGAGAGGTTCGGTGCGACCTTCGAAGAGATGCGCGCCATCGACGCAAAGACGGCCGAAAAGGAGAGGGCACGCGAGCAATTGCGATACGCCCGGGCCATGCTGGCTTATGAGCGGATTCGGCACGACCACCGGAAATCTGTCGCGATCAGGGGGCTACGATGAGCGCCCGCGTGGAGGTCCGGCCGTCTGCGGCTTCCGTCTTCGACGGTGAGACTGACGCCTGCCAGCAGTTACTGGGCCTGTTCGGCGCCAAGCAGATGAGGTCTATCGTTAGCTCGTGCTTGCGGCTGGGTCAGCTGGACTTCGACAGCTTGGCCCGCCTGCAGGCCAGTGACCCTGAGGCCTTCAGTGGCGAATACGGGGCGGCGGATGATCTGCTTGCCTGGGCTCACAAGGTCAAGGATCTAGCAGATCAGATATTCATCCGGGTGGCCTTCGCCAAGGCGGATTGGGATTGATGTGATGGCCGGGAGCTCTTCACCAGATCTCCCGGCTGCATCTCGCCGTGTAGAGAACAATGAAAAAGCTGCCCAGACTCCCGGAGTACCCGACGCTTGATGAGGTCGCAGCATGGCTGACGGGCGCCTCGGATGAGGCCTGGAGCCCGTCTGCGGTACTGTCGAGGTTGTTGGAGTGGGATAGGCCTGAGATCCTGCCAGATGGAACAGTGCGCCAATCACGGGTAGCCACGTCCCGAGAAGTGTGGGTGGTGGTGCCCCCAGGGGAGGCAATGACTGCTCAAGTTGACGGCGCCGAAGTGGTGACTCGAGGGGGCCTGCTGGCATACATCCTTGAGCCGATTGATTTGTTTGTCTCGACTGTTTGGCACTGCGGCGAGGCGGTCGCCCTCAATGGGGTGAGCACCCAAGCTGGTGAGCGCTTTCACGTGACCCGACGTTTTTCGGTGCACGATATCCGCATCCCGAGAAACGACGCATTCCAGTTGCTTTCCGCGTTCGACCAGTTGGTGCTTGAACTGGACCGTGGGGAGCACCCCGATTTGGCGCGGCGGGTGGATGAAGTTCGTCCGGTATCTGAGGGGCGTGGGTTGATTCGCGCTATCCAGCCCGAGTTGCCCACCGCCGTCGCAGTTGAGGTGGAGCTTCTCGGCGAGGAGGGGGAATTGGCTGGCTTGCCCGACGACGGTACTCGGGACGCCAGCTTGCTAGTCCGTCCGGCTTCCACGCCGAGAAAATCAAAACCTGATGCCCTGGATCATGCCATCGATGTCGGTTTGATTGCGTACGAGAAACATCATGGTGTGAAACCGAGCATCAGAGCTCTCTTCGACTGGTTGGCTACTCGTGACGAAACCAAGACCATTGTTGAGTATAACGAGGATAGAGATGTGCTGACCTGGAGGCGTGCTGATATGGGCCTAAGCGACACTGGTTTCAAGGCATTTCAGAACCGCAAACCCACAGCACGCTCCCGACAAGGAAAGTCCCGGGTGAGTCCCGGCTGAGTCCCTCGCGGGATTTAGCCGGGATGCCACCCCGTAAAGCTGTCGCTACTCCAATGCACACGAGGAAGCGACAATGCAAACCAAGGACCCGCGGAACTACAGTTCCAGCCGCGCCGCGACTGTCTTAGGAATCAGGGCTCCCAGCCTCTCGACAGCCCTATACCGTAACGGCCATTACTGCGGCATCCGTCCTGCCCGCCTGCCTAACGGCCGTCTGCTGTGGCCAGCAGATGAAGTCGACGCTCTGGCATCCGGCGCTCGCGCAGATGAAGCGCCCAACGCTGGAGCCCGCCTTGCCGCTGGCCGCATCCGCGTATCTGCAGACGAGGTGTCAAAATGAGCGCGCCCGCCAAGAACCGTGGGGACGGGGGCGGGCGCGAGGTGATGCCCAGCGAGTGTAATGCCAAAAGCCAGGGCGTGGGGACGTACCCGCGCCCGAGCTCGGTCAAGGGGCGCGTCCTCGCAGCCCTGCTGGCCGGTGCAGAGCTGACACACCTGGACTGCTGGGAGCAGTTTGGCAGCTCTCGACTGGCCCACCACGTGCACATGCTCCGCGATGGTGGGGCGGGGTGGCCCATCAAAGCCGTTGAGCGGCCGGTGCCAACCTCCGACGGCCGTCAGGCCACCATAGCCTTCTACAGGCTGCCAAAATCGACGATCGACCAAGCAGGCGAAGCCGGGGCGGCCTACATCGCCGCGGTGGCTGCGGCCAGGGGGCGGACATGATTGCGGTCATGATCACTGGGCGACTCCTTGCGCCTGCCCAGATGCGCAGCGACGGCCCCAGCGGCCAGCCCTTCGCCACCGCGCGCTTGCGAGTCCGGCAGGACGGGGGAGATTGCGTCACTGTCTTTGTCTCAGCCGCCGACAGCGCCGTTGTGCGCACGCTGCTGGCGGCCGAATCTGGCGCAACGCTGACGCTCGGCGGAGAGCTCACCGTGGCCGTCTGGCAGCCTGAGGATGGATCGCCTCCACGTCCGTCGTTGCGCCTGCACGCCGACCAGATCGTCGTGCTCCGGCAGCCCCGTCGACGCATCCGCCAGCCGCGAGAGGAAGGCGGGGTGTCCCCATGAGCCACGTTGATGATTTTGGTCGAGTGGTCGGAAGGGTGGTAGCCGCCATGAGCGTGGGGGCAGCTGATCGATTGAGCGACGAGACGCTACTCGCATTCCTCGGGGTCGTCGGCTCCAGCGACAGACTGCCTGATGACCTCAAATCCGTGCTCGCCGCGGTGGTGGCCGAGCTTCTACTGCGGCCGATCGACGCTGCGGATGTCCCCGTCGCCCCCCCTGCATGGACGCACTGACATGGCCCGCATTCGAACCATAAAGCCGGAGTTTTGGACATCGGAGCAGGTCATGGAGTGTTCGCCGAACGCTCGGCTGCTGTTCATCGGTCTATGGAATTTCTGCGACGACGCGGGCATCCATCCCGCCAGTCCGAAGACCCTGAAGGCCGAGATTTTTCCGTCCGACGATATCTCTGCATTGGAAGTGCGCGGCCTCGTCGACGAACTGATCGAACAGGGCTTACTGGAGAAGTACGAGGTAGCTGGGCAGCACTACTGGGTCGTTACGGGCTGGCACCATCAGCGGATCGATCAGCCGACGTTCAAGCATCCCCGGCCCGATGGCACTGTGCCTGCGGGCGCCGCGCGTCGGCGCGCAGAGAGACGGCAAGAGGCCTCAACTGAGCATGTTCGCCAACCGTTCGTCGAACACATTGAGAACGTTCGTCGAACACTCGGTGAGTGTTCACCCCCGGAATGGAATGGAAGGGAAGGGAGCCGACATGGAGACGATATCCCCCCCTTAGTCCCCCCCGAGGGGGGAAGCCCAGTTTGTTCGGCAAAAAAGCGAGAAGCCCGCCAGCAGACGAACTTTGCTGACTGGTGCGATGACGTGAAGGCCAAGGGCGAGAAGTTCATCTCCGATTACCGGCCCGTCTGGGACTACGCCGGCAAGGTTGGGCTCCCCGAGGAGTTCGTCATGCTGGCCTTCCAGGTCTTCAAGGACCGCTACCAGAACACCGAGAAGGGCAAGCGCAAGCGTTACCGCGACTGGCGCCTCGCCTTCCTCAACGCCATCAAGGCCGACTGGTTCCACCTGTGGCGCGCCGATGGGGGCGGGGGCTACTGCCTCACCAGCGCGGGGCAGCAGGCCGAGCTTGAGCACCGGAGGGCTGCCTGATTGGCCAGTTCCGTGCCTGGCTGGCGGGCAGTCCCCCAGCGGACCGCCCGGGCCGCCGCGGCGCTGCTCCGGTCCTCGGCAAGCGTTCCCGATTCAAATCTGAATGCCGAAACCCTTAGCTGGCGCGGGCTGCAAGGCGCTCTCCGGTGGCCTTCAGCCCGCCAGCACGAGTGGTGAATCGCGAAATTTAGCTTTCCCTCTGCACGTCGTGAACGTCGAATTAGCTAATCCGAAATCCTGACGGAGTTCAAAAAATGGCCAAGCCCCCTCTCCCCGGTCGCGCTGCAGCCTTCGCTGCGATCCGGCAACACCTGGCAACCCACGGACGCAGCGGCGTCATGGACCTCCGCGCCGAGCATTGGGAGCACGTTCCGGTCGCCACCTGGTACAACTGGGTTGCCCAAGCCAAGAGCGCCAAGCCGACTGCGGCTGACTTGGCCGTTGCTCGAGATGCGCTCCGTCGCAGCCTTGCAGACCCGGCGGCGCTCTCGCAAACGATTGCACCTGCCACCATGCCCGCCAGCGAATCCGCCGACGGCCTCACCCCGGGCGAAGCCCGACGCAGCCTCAACCTGATCGGGCGCCTGGAAGAGCTCTGGCAGGACTGCCTCATGGTGCGCCGGCATGCGATCAAGCACAACGACGCCGGAGGCGAGGACATCAAGCTCCTGAAGGCCTTCTGCCAATCGGTCAACATGCGCAACGGCATCATTGGCAACGTCTTGGCGGCCCTGGATAAGCTGTGGAACATGCAGAAGATGCAGGACTTCCATGACGCGGTGATCGATGAGGTGCGGCGAGAGAGCCCTGAGTGCGCTGCGCGCATCGTGGCGCGGATGGCGCGACTTTCGGCTGCCACCGGCGTCCAGGACGACGGGGCGAGGGTCTGACCATGAATCAGCGTGTCGGAATTGATGTTCAGGCGAACATCCAAGGCGTTCAGCAGGCGGCCAACACCACGGCCGCCGGCGTCGACAACATCGGCAAGTCCGCCGGCAGGGCGTCGGTGCGGATCAAGGATCTCGAGAAGAACGTCATCGCGCTGATCCAGCGCCTTGACCAACTCGGGAAGGCTGGCGGCAAGGGCTTTGGCGTGCCCGGCCGGATGATGCCCGGTGCGCCATCCGGCCCCGGCGTGGCGCCGGCCCCGCTTGTGCCGCTGCCCGTGCCGGTGGTGCCGCATGCGCCCATGCACCCACCGATGGCGCCGTCGCGCCTTGGGGCGGGGTATGGCTACAACTTCGGCCGCTTTGCCCATGCGGGGATTAACCAGAGCCTGAGCGGGCTTGGTCAGATGGCCGGCACGCCTGGCGCGGCTTCGGTGCTGTCGGGTGGCCTGCGCTTCGGCCTGCAGGGCATGCTGTTTGCTGGGCTGGGCGCCTCCATTTCGGCGCTCGTGAAAGGGCACGAAATTGCCACGCACGAAGCCCACACCATCGACTTTCTGAAGCGCCAGTTGGGCGATGTCGGAGTGAACTTCAACACCCTGCGGGACATGAACCGCGGCGCGTCGGCAGGCTTTGGCCTGAGCAGCGTCGAGTCGGCGACCTACGCCCGGCAGTTCGCCCGCGGCGGCAACCTGCGGGGCATGAGCGGGCTGCAGGACGAGCTCCGTAACGCCTACGGCTTCAGTCGGGCCTACGGCATGGACCCGGGCGCCGGCGTGGGCTTCTTTTCCTCGATGCGCGGCATCCGCGTGACCATCGACGAGACCAGCAGCAAGCGGCTGGCCGCCACCCTGGCCGAGAGCATCGAGAAGGGCGGCAACGCGGCGCAGGCGCAGGAGGTGATGGCTGCGGTGCAGCAGTTCGCCACCAGCATGGCGCGGCAGACCCTCACCATGCCCAACCTGGAGGCCTTCGCCGGCGGCATCTCGTCCCTGACCCGCCTGAAGCTGCCGGGCCTGGATGCGCAGGGTGCCGGATCGCTGCTGATGCAGGCCGACCAAGCCATGCGCCAGGGCGGTGCCAAGGGCGAGGCCTCGCTGAACGTGGCCTATTCCGCTCTGTCGCAGGCGAACCCGGGCATCTCGGCCTTCGGCGCCAAGGCAATGATGGGCCTTGGTCTGTTCGGCACCGGCAAGGATCTGGCGTCCTCACCCTGGGGCCGGATGACTGGCTTCAAGAGCACGGGTTCGATGACCAACTTCGAGGCCGTGCGCAACCTCATCAAGGCGAACTACGGGGACAAGCCCGAGGTGTTCGCCGCATCCCTGCAAGGCTTCTTTGGCCTGAATGAACAGCAGGCCGCGGTGATGGCGGGCTTCACCCCCGACCAGCTGGGGGGGATCGCGCGAATGACGAAGCGGCGCGGGATCGACTTCGGCAAGATCAACAGCGCCGGCATGCAGTCGCTGGCGAGTGTCGCCGCGGCCCGCAACATGGGCGATCTGCTCCCGACGATCCACTCCGTGCGTGACCGCAAGGACATCGGCGAGGCCGACCGCAAAGCCCTGAAGGCGGCGCTGGACACCGGTGACTTCGGAAAGGTGCAAGACACCCTGACCGACATCCTGTCCCGCGCCGATCAGGAGATGAGCGAAGGCAAGAAGTCGCTCGAGGTGCAGAAGCAGATGGAGACGGCCTTGGCGCGGCTAGGCGACGGGCTCATCCCGGCCACCAACATGATCCGTGACGGCGTGGGGCGGCTGGTGAACGTGTTCGCCGGCGACTCCGAGGAGGCCCGCGCCTATACCGCCGAGCGGAAACGGCTGAAGGATCAGGCCGACTTTGAAGACACCCTGAAGGGGCAGGTGGAGCGGGGGGAAATCTCGCCGGAGACCGCCAACAAGATCCTCCGGCGCGACACCGGCTGGAAAGGCGCAGCCATCGACGATGCGCTCCTGGACGCCGTGCGCAAGACGGAAAGCGGCGGCAACCGGCTGGCCGTCTCCAAGGCGGGCGCCAAGGGGCCGTATCAGCTGATGGACGACACCGCCAAGCGATTTGGCGTGCTCAATCCGTTTGACGAAGCCTCCGCACGAAAAGGCGCCAGCGACTACCTGAACCTGCTTCACCGGCGCTACAAGGGCGACATGCGAAACACCCTCATGGCCTACAACTGGGGGGAGGGCAACATGGATGCGTGGCTGAAGACGCGTCGCGGCTTGAAAGGGCAGGCGATGCCGACCGAGACGCAGCAATACGCCGACAAGGTGCTGCGCAACATGGGTGGCAACGTGGCCGACTACGATCCGGGCGCGGCTGCCCGGCGGGCAAGGGCCGGCAAGCCTGAGCCAGTGGACGTGCGCAGCAGCGTCGAGGTGACGCTGCGCGACCCGCAGGGGCGCCCGATCGCCCCGTCCGCAATTGCGAGTGGTCGCCGGGTGCCGGTGCCGGAAGGGCGCGAGGGCTGAGATGGCATTCAAGACAATGGCGCCCGAGTTTCGGGTGACGCTCTACAAGACGGTGGCCCGGCGGATGGTGACGGGCAGCGACGGCCGCACCGTGCCCACGTCCGAGCGGTTCTCGGGTGGAAACCGGGTGATCGACCTGACGCCGTTCTTCGGGGACGGGAGCTCGCTGGAAACCAGCAAGAGCGTTCGCCAGCCGGCCGGCCAGTGGGCGATGGTGGTGGTGGACCAGATGGAGGCCGAGAAGATGGATTCGCTCTACGGCCTCATCGAGCCCATGGACGTGGTGGAAATCCGCATGCGCCACCGGCCCGACCCCGCCGCTACCGGTATGGCCCCGCCGGTGGTGATGCGCGGCTTCGTGTCGAGCGTGCGCCGGTCCATGTCGATGGGGGCTGACGGGCGGCCGGCGCGGGCCGTGACGATCAGCGGCGCGGATTACGGCAAGGTGCTGGAGATGATCCAGATTCGCTACCTGCCGAACTACGTGATCGGGCAGAACCTGCTGACCGTGTTGCGGGCGTTTGTGAACTACGGGATTGAGGCCAAGCCGAACCAATACGGGAATCTCTTCGTCCAGCAAATCGTCGAGAAGGTGATCAATCCGTTCATTGCCGACATGGCCAGCCTCGGCGCGGCAGCGGCCCCCACGAAGCTCTCGTACATCCGGGAGATTGGCTACGAGGCGACGGCCAACGATGGGACGGTCAGCGCATTCGGCGCGCAGTCGGCGCAAGGGACGCTGTGGGACGTGATGCGCGGCTTCCTGGACGTGGGGCCGTGGACGGAACTGTTCATCGAGGACCGCCAGGACACGATGGACGACCCGAACCGTCCCGGCGGTGTGGTGCTGGTCTATCGCAACAACCCGTTCAAGGATCTAGACCCCTCAAAGGGGTACATCATGCCCCAAGCCATCAAGCCGGATGCCCTTGAGGTGGGGGACGACGCGGTGATGAGCCTTGAGATCGGACGCTCGGACGCGGACGTGGCGAACTACTTCCAGGTGAACATGCCCCGCATGAACCTGATTGATGCCGCCGCGATGAACCTCGCAGGTCAGACGAACAACCCGGACGATTTCTACCTCGCGAAGTACCCCAACGCAACGCCGAAGCTGTTTGGGATGCGCTTCATGGAGTCCGACACCCAGATGGGTGGGGCGGACAGCCTGGGGCGCGCCGACGGCCAGTCGGCCGAGGTGGTGAAGCGCGAACAAGGCAAGGCGCGGCTGTGGATTGACGACCGCCGCGCGCAGTTGATGGCGCAGAACAAGGACAACGCGGTCTTCGAGGATGGATCGATCACCCTGCGCGGGCAATGCACTCTGCGGCCGGGCATGTACTTGCGGATCTTCCACGGTGGTCCCGGTTTGTGCCTGAAGCCGTTCGTGTGGGAATGCTACGTGGTGGCCGTGCAGCACCGCATGGTGCCATTTCAGGGCTTCGTGACCGTGGCCACCTTCAAACGTGGCACCTCGTTTGCTGCACGCATCCGGAACGGCGCCGGGCGCGAGTCGGCTTACCTGGCAGAGTGGAATCAGGGCGGTGCCTTGGGGTGATCGGAAGCCTCCCGCCCCTCGATGCCCCCTGAACCCTGTGATGAGACGCTGACCCGATGACCACACCTTCACTGCAAAAGGGCCGACCGATCGGCTTTGCGCTGGACGACTCCACCGCCCCGGACAGTTTCTACCGAATCCAGAACCTGGTGATCCGGCCTGAGGAACTGACGCGCATCGACCCGACACGGAATGCCGTGCTCCAGACAGCTGGCGGCGCATTCGCTGACGTGTGGGGGGCGGGCCTGCCGACGATTTCGATTGCCGGGCATACGGGATGGCGTGGCAGCCCGACGAAAGACGGCGTGCAGCTGTTTGGGGAGCTTCGCGACCTGGTGATGACCCAGTACCTGCGCCGGCGCGACGCCGCAGTGCAGGCCGGGCGCGACCCGGGAGCGGTGAAGCTGATCTTCGTGGACGTGTTGGACGACTTCGCCTTTCAGGTGGTGCCGACCGCGTTCGTGCTGCGCCGAAGCAAGAGCCGGCCGCTGCTGTGCCAATACCAGATCAACCTGCAGGTGGTGTCGGAGGACATCGACGAGGCGAAGAAAGTGTTTCGGTTCGTCTACGAAGACGGCCGAGACGCCGGGATTGAATCCATGGCGGACAGCATGGGCCAGATGGACCGGCTTGTGCAGAAGATGGGGTGGCTCGGAAAGAACTTCCCGGATTTCACCAAGGCATTGATTCGGGCCGTCGGCAAGACGCGACGCATCCTGGACGACGTGCTTCAGACGAAGCGCGAGATTGACGCCACGATCCGCCCCCTGTTCCGCGTGGCCGATCTGGCTACCCAGGCGGTGCGCAACGTGGCGTGGTCCATGGCTGCACTGACCGGCCTGCCGATGGAAGTGAAGGCCCAGTTTCAGCAGCTGGCGAATGCCTTCCATAACTGCTTTTGCATTCTGCGCAACGTGTTCAAGGTGCGCGAGGCGCTGCCGGATTACTCGGCGCTGTACGGGGCGTCCACGTGCTCTTCGACGGCCGGTGGCGCTCCCCTTTCTCCCCTGCGCCATGTGAATGCTTTCGAGCTTCTGGTGCCGGTGCAGTCGGCCTCCTACGTGACTTCGGAAGGACTTGCCGCTCTGGAGGCGGCGGCGAAGAGTGACCCGGTGCTGCGCCCAATGAGCGTAGCAGATGCGACCTACTACATGGAGCGGTTCAATGCGTGATTCGGTGATCTGCGCACCTGTGACCGTCGCAGACTGCAGCCTCATCTTGGGTAAGCCATGGCAATCTTCAAGCTGAGCCTGAACGTCTTCATCCAGGATTCGCCGCTTCAGGCCGATGTGCTCCCTCAAGCGCGTCGAGCGCTCCAGGCGATTGGCCTGGAGGCCCGCGCCAGGTGGGTGGATCTGATCGAGCAGAGCCCGTCGATTCGTCAGGAGGAGAAGGCCGACTATGTGCGCTCGCTGACCGTGGAGACGACTGGCCCGCTGCAGGTGTCGGTCTATTCCGACTGGAAGTACGCCTACGAGATTGAGAATGGCCGCCCGTCGCGCGATCTGAAGCGGATGCTGGACACGTCATTGAAGGTGCGCGTGTCCACCTCGAAGAAGAACGCTGGCAAGCGTTACCTGACCATCCCGTTCCGGCACACGCAGGCGGCGATGCCGGCACCGGTGCGCACCGCGGCGAGAATGCTCACAAAGTCGGAAGTGACTGGGATGGGCATGCGACGGTCCGGGACAGGTGCCTGGGACATCAAGACGAAGGCTCCGCTGCTGGTTGCCCAGCGAAAGTACAGGTGGGGCGACCACCTGCCGGCCGGGCTGGCGCTCAAGCAGGCCCCGCACCACAAAACTGATCGCTACGCCGGCATGGTCCGCATGAACACCAGCGCCGGCAAGGGCAAGTCGTCGGTCTACCTCACTTTCCGCACCATGATGGAGGGCTCCGCCGGCTGGATCTCCAAGCCGGTGCCAGGCGTCTTCCATGTGCAGCAGCTGGCTCGAGACATTGAGCCCATGGCGCGCCAACTCCTCCTGTCAGCGGTTCGCCTGCCCGCCGGCGTGTGACCCTGCTGGCCACACGCAACCCACTGGCAGCATTGCCGTTCGAAACCTGTGACGGCCCGATGTCCGCATGGACATCGTTCGGCAAGTCAAACTCCTCCCGCACCTCGAATACCGTGGGCTGGCGGGCGTACCGGGAAGCTACTTCGACTGCGAGCGGATGCGGGCCGTGCTGACGCCTGAGGCGTGCGCCTCAAACTTCCTGAGCTCTACCGTCTTGGGGGATGGCCGCTACGCGAGTTGCTACCGCTGCCCTATCGGCCGTGGTCACGCCGGAGAGGCGGGCGGGCCAGATCCCGATGCAGACCGCGGCTGGCGGTGCTGCCGATGCGGGCCGTCCGGGCAGTCACGGATCATCGGTCGGACGCTCTGCGTGTCCTGCTACAACCGCACGAAGGAGGCCCTCCTGCAGCGGGACGGACGCGGCAAGGTGCCGGTGGGCATCATGGAAGGCTTGCGCCCCGCCTGGGCCATCGTTGGCGAAGTGCCGCAGCCTGAAGACGACGACGCGCCTCGAACGATTGTGAGACCACTGCAGTTGTCCCGGGCGGTGTTGGCGGCGATTCCCGGGTTTTACCACCTGGCCCCCGGCCGCATCATGATGACCGCCCTTGTCGAGAGCCCGGAGGAATTGCAGCGCGTCATCCGGCGGCGATTTCCAGGGGTGGCTGTTCAAGCCAGTGGCGTGGAGCCCACGCTGCTGGAGTTTCACGAGACGGGGATTGACCCGAACGACTGGCTTCGGGCGCCACCGCCGCAAAAATCTCATTGACATATACTGTCGTTTTGGCTGGCCTGCATTGAGGCCGTGCCGAGCAACAGCCGCCCCCTTGCCGCTGAGTCAGCTGACACTTTCGGAAGCCCCATCATGGATGACTTCATCAAGCATTGGACGCTGGCCGGGCTGAAGCGCCTGCAGGGCCTGCTGATCGACTTCATGCGGCTTGTGGCGCGTGAACCGCTGCCTACGCTGCCGGCGGACCGCCCCCTGCGGAGATGGTCGTCGGAGGAACTGGAGAGGGTCAAGACCTACCTCGAAAGCGAGCGATCTGAGCCAAAGTCGTTTGATGATCAGATGCTGGCGGTCGAGTGGATTCACCAGACGTGGTGGCCAGCCGACGAGGTGCGCACCGTGGCACAGTGGGAAGCCGCGAAGGCGACGTACGCCCAGCGCATTCGCCACGCAATGGCGTTTCATGGGCCGTCAGATTTGCTGATCGAACTTGAAGCGCGGCGGCGCCAGGATCAGCTGTTCAGGGCATACCGCCTATCGCTGGTGGACTTCGAGAGGCTGGTCATACCGGTGGTGCTGCAGCATCCCTGTGCCCCCTATTCCTTTGATGATGAGACGGTGGACAGACTCTGGCGGACGATCAGCCCCAACCAGTTCGTGCGACGGGATGCGCTCGAGCAGTTGAGTTTCTGGCCTGTCCCGCTGGATGTCACCCGAACCGCTGAGCACCTTGGCAGTTTCGCTCAGAGGCTGCTGGCTGCACGTGCGGCAGGTCACCAGACCATAAAACTGGAAGTATCCCGCTGCAGGTGTAGGGCGGACGCACATGAAACCCTATGGACTGTCGACGAGTTGCTTCGGTGTTTAGAGGACGTCGCGTACCCGGTTCGCCTGCATTCTGAGTCCCGCTGCGCGAACCTCTCGGGTGAGGACGATGAGTGCCGCACTTGGTGCTCGATGTCACTGATGCCCATGGATCATGCGCGCCAGCCTCCAGTCGACCCAACATTCGAACGGGTGCTTGATGAGATTGCTGAGCGCCATCGAGCGATGTGGGCCCAACAGGGGAAACAATGTCGCTGATGATCGACAACTACGACAGCTTCTTGCTCCGTTGGCGCGCCTTCCGCGGATCAATGGCGGCGCTGCAGCCGCGCGAGCGCCTCGGCCCGCTGCTCCTCGCTCACTCCCCCAACGACGATGTCTTCCGATGTGCCGTCCGCCATGAACAGGCGGAGGGCGACGCACACCACCTCACCGCTTTCCGCGAGATCGGCCAACCGTTGTAGCTCCTGGGCGAGGTTTTCCTGCTCGAGCAGGATCAGGGGGCTCACGTTGTAGCCGCGGGGTCTTCAATGCTCATTGATCTCACCTGCTGGATCTTGGACAAGACCCCAGTCTAGGCAGTGGCCAGTGTCTCGGTTTGAGAAGTAGGTCACAGTCGAAGGCTTTGACGGCCGGGCTCACCCCCTCCACAACACGGAGAGGCGCCGCCGTTGTTGATGTCGATTTTTTCGATTCCTTCCCCTGTCCTTCCCTGACCCCCAAAAGCAAAAGGCCAGCCCTCGTGAGGCTGGCCTAAGTGCTTGATGCGATTGGTGGGCCCAACAGGACTTGAACCTGTGACCAAGCGATTATGAGTCGCCTGCTCTAACCAACTGAGCTATGGGCCCGTCGAAACGGGGTGCGGACCGCCGGGTCAGGCTTCGTTGTCGAGGAAGCTGCGCAGGCGCTCCGAGCGGCTCGGGTGACGCAGCTTGCGCAGGGCCTTGGCTTCGATCTGGCGGATGCGTTCGCGGGTCACGTCGAACTGCTTGCCGACTTCTTCCAGGGTGTGGTCGGTGTTCATCTCGATGCCGAAGCGCATGCGCAGCACCTTGGCTTCCCTCGGGGTGAGGGAGTCCAGGACTTCCTTGGTGGCATCGCGCAGGCTGGAGTACAGCGCCGCTTCGGCCGGGGCCAGGGTGGCGTTGTCTTCGATGAAATCGCCCAGGTGGGAGTCGTCGTCGTCGCCGATGGGGGTTTCCATCGAGATGGGCTCCTTGGAGATCTTGAGGATCTTGCGGATCTTCTCCTCGGGCATTTCCATCTTCTCGGCCAGGGTCTGCGGATCGGGCTCGTTGCCGGTTTCCTGCAGGATCTGACGGGAGATGCGGTTCATCTTGTTGATCGTCTCGATCATGTGCACCGGAATCCGGATGGTGCGCGCCTGGTCGGCGATCGAGCGGGTGATGGCCTGGCGGATCCACCACGTGGCGTACGTGGAGAACTTGTAGCCGCGACGGTATTCGAACTTGTCCACGGCCTTCATCAGGCCGATGTTGCCTTCCTGGATCAGGTCGAGGAACTGCAGGCCGCGGTTGGTGTACTTCTTGGCGATGGAGATCACCAGACGCAGGTTGGCCTCGGTCATCTCGCGCTTGGCGCGGCGGGCCTTGGCTTCGCCGGTGGACATCTGCTTGTTGATGTCCTTGAGTTCCTTCAGCGGAATGCCGATGCGCTCCTGCAGGTCGATGAGCTTCTGCTGCTCTTCAAGCACGGCCGGCTGCATGCGCATCAGCACCGGCGCGTTGTTCGGGCCGGCGGCAATCTCGGCCTTCAGCCAGTCGAGGTTGGTCTCGTTGCCCGGGAAGCTCTTGATGAAGTGCGGACGCGGCATGCTGGCCTTGTCGACGCACAGGTGCAGGATCTTGCGCTCGTGGGCACGGGCCTGGTCGACCATGTGGCGCACGGCGTCGCACAGGCGCTCGGTGGTGCGAGCAGTGAAGCGGATGTTCATCAGCTCGGTGGAGACCTGCTCCTGGAGCTTCAGGTAGTTCTTGTCCTGGTAGCCCTTCTTCTGGAGGGCGGCGGCCATCTTTTCGTAGAGGCTGCGCAGGTTGGCGAAGCGCTCGAGGGCTTCGGCCTTCATCTTGATGAGGGACGCGGACTGGGCGCCGCTGGCACCGTCGCCGTCTTCCTCTTCGTCATCTTCGGCGTCGTCGACCTCGAGATCCTCGGTCTCGGCGAGGGCTTCGATGTCCTCGACGGCGTTCGGATCGATCAGGCCGTCGATGAGTTCGTCGATGCGCATCTCGTCGCGGGAGATCTTGTCGGCGGACTCGAGGATGTCGGCGATGGTGGTCGGGCAGGCGGAGATCGCCTGGATCATGTGCTTGAGGCCTTCCTCGATCCGCTTGGCGATCTCGATTTCGCCTTCGCGGGTGAGGAGCTCCACGGTGCCCATCTCGCGCATGTACATGCGGACGGGGTCGGTGGTGCGGCCGAATTCGGAATCCACGGCGGACAGGGTCTGCTCGGCTTCGGCTTCGGCCTGCTCGTCATCAACGACCGTGGGGGCGACTTCGGACATCAGCAGGTCTTCGGCGGCCGGGGCCACGTCGAACACCTGGATGCCCATGTCGTTGAAGGTGCTGATGATCGACTCGATCTGCTCGGCGTCGACGAGGTCGTCCGGCAGGTGGTCGTTGATCTCGGCGTAGGTCAGGTAGCCCCGCTCCTTGCCGAGGGCGATCAGGGTCTTGAGCCGCGTGCGGCGGACTTCAGCCTCTTCTGCCGAGGGAGCCTCGGCGATCATCGGGGCGAGTTTGTCCTTGACCTTCGCGGCGCGCGGCTTGGCCGGGGCCTTGCGAGGTTGTTTGGGCTTGTCCGTGGTCATGGCGGTCCTCGATTTGTCGTCCGATTGATGGACGGTTGTCTCGGCGGCGCGTTTTGCGCGAAACCGAAAATTATATTACGAATCCGATGCTTTTGGGCGAGGCTTAAGTCTCTGTTTGGCGGAAATCAGCTCCTTGAGGCGCTGTTTTTCGGCCGTGGTCAGGCTCGTCTCGCGGGCTCTTGCGTTGAGGCTGACGATTTCCTTCTCGATCAGATCCGCTTCAAGCTTGTAGAGCGTGTCGTTGAAAAGGCGTTCAATGGTCGTGTCGTCGATGGTCTCGTCGGCCAGTTGTCCGGCCGCGCGGGACAGCGCGGCGGCGTGGGGCGTGTCGCGGTAATGCTCGATCAGGGCGCCCAGGCCGTGGGTGGGCAGGTCGCCGACGCTCATCGCGTCGACGATGGCGATCAGGGCGAGGCCTTCCGGGGTGTCGCTGGGCAGCAGGTCGATGGGCAGGCGGGCGGCCCACACGGGGTGCTGGACGACCAGCTTCAGGAGCGTCTCGATGGCCGACTGAGGTGCCTGGCGCGGCGGGAGGCGCGGCAGGCCCTGGCGGCGTTTGCCGCGGAATCCGCCGTTGCCGCCGAAGCCGTTGTTGCCACCAAAATCGCCCCGGTTGCCGAAGCCGCCGCGATCGAAACCGCCCCGCCCGAAGTCGTCGAAGGGTGGCGGCTCGTCGTTTCGGCGGGGCATGGCCGAAGCGTTCTTGAGGCCGAAGGACTGCTCGATCTCGGCCTGGGTGAAGCCGGCGGTCTCGGCCAGCATCTTGATGACCTGCAGGCGCAGCAGCGGGGCGCCGATCCGGGTGACCAGCGGCTTGGCTTCGTGGACGAGCCTGGCGCAGCCTTCGGCGGTGGCGAGATCCACGTCCTTCTTCAGTTCGGCGAGGAGGAATTCGGCCAGGGGCTGGGCGCGGTTCATGGCGGCGCGGAAGGCGTCCGGGCCTTCCGCGCGGACGAAGCTGTCCGGGTCGTGCTCTTCGGGCAGGAAGAGGAAGGTGAGCGTCTTGTTGTCGGCCAGGTGTTCGAGGCTGACCTCCAGCGCCCGGCCGGCAGCGCGGCGGCCGGCGGCGTCGCCGTCGAAGCAGAACACGACGCGGTCGGTGAGGCGCAGCAGCTTCTGGATGTGGTGCGGCGTGGCGGCGGTGCCGAGGGTGGCGACCGCATTGCCAACCCCAAACTGGGCGAGGCCGACCACGTCCATGTAACCTTCGACTACGAGCACGCATTCGTGATCGCGGATCGCCTGCCGGGCCTGGACGAGGCCGTAGAGCTCGCGGCCCTTCTCGAAGATCGGCGTTTCGGGCGAGTTGAGGTATTTGGGCTCGCCCTTGCCGAGGACGCGGCCGCCAAAGCCGATCACGTTGCCGCGCTGGTCCTGGATCGGAAACATGATGCGGTCGCGGAAGCGGTCGTAGCGGCGGCCTTGCTCGTTCTCGAGCACCAGCCCGCATTCGAGCAGGCTGGCGGCGGAGTAGTCGGGAAAGGCGGCCTGCAGCGCCTGCCAGCCTTCGGGTGCGTAGCCCAGGCCGTAGCGGGCGGCGATCTCGCCGGTCAGGCCGCGGCCCTTGAGGTAGTCGATGGCGACCGGGCTGCGCTTGAGCTGTTCTTTATAGAAGCGCGCGGCCTGGGCCATGAGTTCGGTGAGGGATTGTTCGCGGACGCGGTCGCGGTTGGGCGTGAAGTCATCCTGGGGGACTTCCATCCCGACGTTGCTGGCGAGCTCCTTCACCGCGTCGATGAAGCCGAGGCCGCTGTACTCCATCAGGAAGCTGATGGCGCTGCCGTGGGCGCCGCAGCCGAAGCAGTGATAGAACTGCTTGGTGGGGCTCACCGAGAAGGATGCGGATTTCTCGCCGTGGAAGGGGCAGCAGGCGAAATAGTTCGCACCGCCCTTCTTGAGCGGCAGATAGCGTTCGATCACCTCGACGATGTCGACGCGGGCGAGCAGATCCTGGATGAAGGATTGCGGAATCATGATGGCCAGCCGGCGCCGGCGGCGGTGCCGCTACGGCGCCATCTTCATGAATCCTAGTTGCTGAGGCGGGATTTCACCAGTTTGGAAACCTCGGCCATGTCGGCCTTGCCGGCGAGTTTCGGCTTGAGGACGGCCATCAGCTTGCCCATGTCGGCAGCGCTGGCGGCGCCCGTCGCGGCGATGGCGGCATCCACCTCGGCGGCGATCTGTTCGACGGTGAGCCCGGCGGGCTTGTAGGCGGTGAGCACGTCGATCTCGAAGCGCTCGGCGCTCGCCAGATCAAAGCGCTGGGCGGCCTCGTACTGGGTGACGGAGTCGCGACGCTGCTTGAGCATCTTGTCCACCACCGTGATGACCGCGGCGTCATCCAGTTCGATGCGTTCGTCCACTTCCTTTTGCTTGATGGCGGCCAGCAGCAGGCGCAGCGCCGACAGGCGTGCGGTTTCCTTGGCCCGCATGGCGGCCTTCATGTCTTCGTTGATCTGGGCTTTGAGGGACACGAAAGAGATTCCTGGCGAAAGGGTGGGCGACGCGACGCAGGCCCGACAAGGCAAGGCTGCGGGCTGGCGAACCAAAAGGCAAACGCCACGCGCTCGCGCTGAAGCGCGTATCGCGTGGCGAAGCGGGAAGCGTGTACTCGGGGTGTTGCTTAGTACATCTTCGGGGGCAGGGTCTGGCTGCGCAGGCGCTTGTGGTGGCGCTTGACGGCGGCGGCCAGCTTGCGCTTGCGTTCGGCGGTCGGCTTTTCGTAGAACTCGCGGGAGCGGAGTTCGGGCAGGAGGCCCACTTTTTCAATGGTGCGCTTGAAGCGACGGATGGCTACTTCGAACGGCTCGTTTTCTTTGACGCGAATACCCGGCATTGCGTGCTTCCTCGAAAATTCTTTGGACGGAAAAACGAAGAGTATAACCAAGTCGTTCGGGTCCACCAAGCCCAATTTTCAGTTTTGCGTGTGGCCCAGGTGCCGGGAAGGGTAAAATCGCGTTTTTTCTTCGGGCTGATCCATGCGCGTTCTGGGCATCGAAACCTCCTGCGACGAGACCGGCGTGGCCATCTACGAGACCGGCCGGGGCCTGCTGGGCCATCGTCTCCACTCCCAGATCGACCTGCACGCGGCCTACGGCGGGGTGGTGCCGGAGCTGGCCTCCCGCGACCACATCCGCCGTCTGCCGCTGCTGCTGCGGGAGACGCTGGAAGTCACCGGGCTCACGATGGGCGACATCGATGCGGTGGCCTACACCGCCGGGCCTGGCCTGGCAGGGGCACTGCTGGTGGGCGCCAGCGTGGCTGAATCCCTTGGCGTGGCGCTGGATGTGCCGGTGCTGCCGGTGCATCACCTGGAAGGTCATCTGCTGTCGCCGCTGCTGTCGGCCACGCCGCCGAGCTTTCCGTTCGTGGCGCTGCTGGTGTCGGGCGGCCATACTCAGCTGATGCGGGTGGCGGGCGTTGGCGATTACACCTTGCTCGGCGAGACGGTGGATGATGCTGCCGGCGAAGCCTTCGACAAGACCGCCAAGCTGATCGGCCTGGGCTATCCGGGCGGGCCGGCGCTGGCGAAGCTGGCGCAGCAGGGCAAACCGGGGCGCTTCAAGCTGCCGCGGCCGATGCTGCACAGCAAGGATTTCGATTTCAGCTTCAGCGGCCTCAAGACGGCGGTGCTCACCGCCGCGTCGGCACCGGACTTCGTGCCGGAGGATCGGGCCGATCTGGCGGCGGAGTTTCAGGCGGCGGTGGTCGAGGTGCTGGTCGCCAAGTCGATGGCGGCGCTCAAGCACACGGGGCTCAAGCAGCTGGTGGTGGCGGGGGGCGTGGGCGCCAATCTGGCGTTGCGCGCCCAACTCGATGCGGCGGCGGCCAAGCGCAAGGCGCGGGTGTTTTATCCTGAGCTGGAGCTGTGTACCGACAACGGCGCGATGATCGCCTTTGCGGGCGCGCTGCGTTTTGCTGCTGGCGAGACGGTCGAGCCTGCCGCTGGGCGGTTTGCGGTACGGCCGCGCTGGAGTCTGCAGGACATCCGCCCGCCCGTGGTGGTCGGGCCGGCGGATTGAGTGGTGTGGTGACCGGGCCGGCGCTTCAGCCGGCCTTTTTCTTGCTGCCGATGCGGCTTTCCTGGCCGGCGACGAGGCGCTTGATGTTGTCCTTGTGGCGCCACACGAGCAGTGCCGACATCACGGCGATGGCGGTGATCCAGTTGGGGCCCAGGTCGAACAGGTAGGCCAGCGCCGGAGCGGCCAGCGCGGCACACAGGGCTGCGAGGGACGAGTAGCGCAGGGTGAAGGCCACGCCCAGCCACACGCCCAGCACCGCCAGCCCGAGCAGGCCCTTGGCGCCGATCAGCACGCCGGCAGCGGTGGCCACGCCCTTGCCGCCCTTGAAGCCGAGAAACACCGGAAAGAGGTGGCCGAAGAAGGCAGCAAGGCCCGCTGCCGGCGCGGCGATGGCGCCGATCCCGAAGCCCGGCGCAAAGCTGTCGGCCAGCCACACGGCAAGCCAGCCCTTGAAGGCGTCGCCCACCAGGGTGAGGGCAGCGGCGAGCTTGTTGCCGCTGCGCAGGACATTGGTGGCGCCCGGGTTGCCGGAACCGTAGGAGCGGGGGTCGGCCATGCCGAAGATGCGGCTGACGACGACGGCGAAGGGAATGGAGCCGATCAGGTAGGCCGCGATGAGCAAAAGGACGAAATGCATTTTGGCGTGAGTGCTTTTGGAGGCGTACGGGCTAGAATGTGCGCGATTTTAGCTGGGACACACGATGGATTTCATTTTTATCGAAGCGCTGCGGGTCAAGTCGCGGGTGGGCATCTATCCGCGGGAGCAGGTTGCCGATCAGCCGCTCGAACTCAACCTGACTTTTGGTGTGCCGGATGCGGCCGCCGAGCATGACGACATTGCGGATACGATCGATTACGCCAAGGTGATCGAGCGGATTCGCGCCGAACTGGCGGTGCGTCAATTCAATCTGATCGAGACGCTGGGGGAATTCATCGTCAAATTGTTATTCGACGAATTCGGCGCCCCGTGGGTGAAGCTGGCGATTGCCAAGATTGGCGTGATGAAGGATGTGCGGCGGGTTGGCGTATTCATCGAACGCGGCCGCAATGGCGCCGAACCCCCGGCCCACGCACCCACCGCCGGCCTGCCGGGCTGAACCCGGCGGGGGCGTGGCAATGCGCTGAATCAGGCTTCGGCGCTGGCGGCGCGCAGGTCGTCGAGGGCCTTGCCCTGGGCGAGCCAGTCGATCACCCACTGGGGCTTGCGGCCGTGGCCGGTCCAGCCGATGGCGGCGTTTTCCGGGTGACGGAACTTGATCACCGAGGCGGGCTTGGCGGCCTTCTTGGCGGCGGGCTTGGCTGCGGCCTTCTTGGGCGCGGGGGCGGCTTTCTCGGTGGCTTCCTGGCCGCCGATCACGTCGGTGAGGCTCATGCCGTGTTCGGCGGCGAGTTTCTGCATCCGCTTCAGCAGATCCTTCTTGGCTGTGTCGGAACGGCGCCGGATTTCGGTCTCGACTTTGGTCTGGAGACGGCGCAATTCGGCAAGGGAAAGGGTGGAGATATCCATGGCGGTGTTGTCCTTCGGCGTGGCGTTTTGAGTGCGATCAGCGTTTGAGATGAATGTGGCGGCTGGACGACCAATCGCCACTGCAGGCTTTTTTCAGCCCTTATTCAAGCGCTTATTCTGCCACTTTTATTTGACGATCGGGCAAGTCTTTTTGTTATTCATTCAAGCGCCACGGTGACGACCGTCGGTTTGAGTATCCGCAGAATGTCGTGGGGATGGACGCCGACGAGAAAGCCTCTTTTGCCGCCATTGATGTAAATCAGCGGCAGGTCGAGGATGCTACGCTCCATGAATAGGGGCATCGCCTTGCGGGTGCCGAAGGGCGAGGTGCCGCCGACCATGTAGCCCGTGTGGCGCTGGGCGACGGTGGGGTCGCAGGGGGTAATCTGCTTGTCCCCTGCCTGGCGGGCGAGTTCCTTGGTGGAAACCTTGCGGTCGCCGTGCATCAGGATGATCAGCGGCTGGCGGCTTTCGTTTTCCATCACCAGGGTTTTGACGACCGCGTGTTCGGCGACATTCAATTCCCGGGACGAGACTTTCGTTCCGCCGTGATCCTCATACGCATAGAGGTGGGTGGAGAAGGGAATCTGGTGTTGCCGCAGGAAGCGGGTGGCCGGGGTTTCCGGCGCGTGCAGGTCGGGACGGGACATGATGGCGATTGGTTGAACGTGAATATCTGATGAAACGGCAGGCGATGATCCGGCGTATTGCCGGAATTCAGATCGCCCCTTCGTGGCGCAATAGCCAGCGTTTGGTGTCTATTAGGTGGCCGTTATTCTCGTGGGCGAATCCGCCCAGGCCGGCGGCCGCGACGACCCGGTGACATGGAATGACGAGCGGAAAGGGATTGTCGCCACAGGCCTGGCCGACGGCCCGGGCGATGCTGCCGACGTCGCGGGCGAGCTCGCCGTAGCTGCGGGTGGCGCCCCGGGGAATCGCTGCAATCGCGGCCCAGATGCGGCGCCGGAAAGGCGTGCCACGGCCGGCCAGCGGGAGATCGAAGGGGAAATCCGGATCTGCCAGGTAATTGGCCAGCTGCCCGATGGCTTTTTCGGCGAGCCGATTGGCCGGGGAAATCTCCGGCTGGCCGGGGGGCAGGAATTCGATTGTCTGGATCAATTGATCGTCGCTGAGGACGCCGACCGCGCCGAATGGCGCTGACATCACCGCGGAAAAGGCCGGAATCGAGGAAGACGGCTGATCGGTGGCGGTGGGATTGAACAAGGGGGCCATGCCGGAATTCTGCGCCTGCGGCACGGCCCGGGCAAGGTGCTCAGCCTTTGCCGAGCAGGGCGTTTTTCAGGTCGGCGTCGACGGGCTTGTCGCCCAGCCAGATACGCAGCAGCGCGCGATAGAAGTCTTCGCCGGGAATGTCCTTGCCGCGGGCGTCATTGCCGACCGAGAGGCGGGTGCCGCTGGCGGGCAGCCATTCGAGGCGGATCTGGGTGCCCGCGGGGGCGGCCTTGATGGCCAGCAGGGCGTTGCGGAACTCGTCGCTGCGGGCCTGGAGTTTGGCGAATTCGGCTTCGTTGTGATTCTTCTTGAGGCCCTCGACGAGGGCATCGGCGAATTGTTCGGCGGTGAGGTCGCGCAGGGTCACGATCTGGATGCGCTTGGGGCCGGCCAGGGTGGCGATGGCGTCGGGGGTGTCGGTGCGGCGGGGCAGGTAGAGGCCCATCGCGTACACCTTGAGCATGAAGCGGGTGCGCAGGCCGGCGCCGTTGAGGGCGAGGTCGCTGCCGGCGACGGCGGTGCGGTCGTCGAAGCGCACACCGGAGACGTCGGCGGCCTGGGTGGGCAGGGCGGCAAACAGGGCGGTGGCTAGGCTGGCTGCGGCGAATGCGCGGTGCAGGATGGGTTGCATGGCTGTCTCCTTGGTTTTGATGGGCAAACGCCCGTTCGTCGAATTTTTATTCGATTTCGAACGGGCGTTTGAATTTTAACCGGAAGACTTCCGGCAGGGAAAGCGCGATGTGCGCCGGGCGGGCTGTCAGGCGCGCACGTCGCCGTTGCCGAAGACGATCCACTTCTGGCTGGTGAGGCCTTCGAGACCGACCGGGCCGCGGGCGTGGATCTTGTCGGTGGAGATGCCGATCTCGGCGCCGAGGCCGTATTCGAAGCCGTCGGCGAAGCGGGTGGAGGCGTTGATCATCACCGACGCCGAATCGACCTCGCGCAGGAAGCGCATCGCCCGGGTGTAGTCCTCGGTGACGATGGATTCGGTGTGCTGGGACGAGCAGGTGTTGATGTGCTCGATCGCCTCGTCGAGTCCAGCGACGATCTTGATGGCGATGATCGGGGCGAGGAATTCCTCGGTCCAGTCGGATTCGACGGCGGCCTTGAGCTGGGCTTCGGGAATGTCGGCCTCGCGCAGGATCGCCAGCGATGCCGGGCAGGCGCGCAGCTCGACACCCTTGCCGGCCAGCATGGTGCCGATAGCGGGCAGCTGGGCGCGGGCGATGGCGGCATCGACCAGCAGCGATTCGGTGGTGTTGCAGGTGCCGTAGCGCTGGGTCTTGGAGTTTTCGATGATGGCGAGGGCCTTGGCCGGGTCGGCGCGCTCGTCCACGTAGACGTGGCAGTTGCCGTCCAGGTGCTTGATGACGGGCACGCGGGCGTCGTTGGAGATGCGCTCGATGAGGCCCTTGCCGCCGCGGGGGACGATTACGTCCACGAACTGGGGCATGGTGATGAGTTCGCCGACGGCGGCGCGGTCGGTGGTCTCGACCACCTGGATCGACATTTCGGGCAGGCCCGCGGCAGCCAGCCCGGCGCGTACGCAGGCGGCAATGGCCTGGTTGGAGTGCAGGGCTTCCTTGCCGCCGCGCAGGATCGCGGCGTTGCCGGACTTGAGGCACAGGGCCGCGGCGTCGGCGGTGACGTTGGGGCGGGCTTCGTAGATGATGCCGATGACACCCAGCGGCACGCGCATCTTGCCGACGGTGATGCCGGACGGGCGGCGCTTGAGGTCGGTCATCTCGCCCACCGGATCGGGCAGGGCGGCGACCTGCTCGAGGCCCTGGGCCATCGATTCGATGCCTTTTTCGGACAGGGTGAGGCGGTCGATCATCGCCGGTTCGAGGCCATTGGCGCGGGCTTCGGCGAGATCCTGGGCGTTGGCGTCGAGGAGCTGCGCCTTGCGGGCGCGGATCTCGGTGGCCATGGCCAGGAGGGCGGTGTTCTTGGCGTCGGTGGAGGCGGCGGCAACAGCGCGGCTGGCGGCGCGGGCCTGACGGCCGACGGTCTGCATGTAGGTCTTGATGTCCATCTTTTCTCGCTTTGAATCGATTGCCGGCGGGTCAGCGCCGTGCCGGCGTGGCGCCGCGCGTGAGGCGCAGGCACAGCTGGAGGAATTCGTCCCACACGTCGCCGCCGACCAGACCCTTGATCATCCGGTCAATCCGGGCGGCGTGCAAGATGGCGGTGCGCAGGGGGGCGCCGTCGAGGCGCGGCAGCGCGCGCTGTATGGCCAGGCGGCGGCGGTCGTCGAAGATCCGCTCGGCCTTCATCAGGCCTTGCAACTGCTGGCCTTCGTCGAGGCCCTGGCGCAGGTTGGCGAGGGTGCGGATCTCGTTTGCGAGCGCCCACAGGATGAGCGGCGGGGCCTCGCCTTCGCCCTTGAGGCCTTCGAGGAGGCGCGCGCAGCGGGCCGCGTCGCCTTCGAGCATGGCCTGGCGCAGGGAATCCACGTTGTAGCGGGCGACGTTGAGGATGGCCTCGCGCACCGCGTCGAACGAGAGCTCGCCCGGCGGGTGGAGCAGGCCGAGCTTGAGGATCTCTTGATGGGCGGCGAGGAGGTTGCCTTCCACGTGATCGGCGATGAAGGCGAGGGCCTCGGGGCCTGTCTTCTGCTGCTGCCGGGCGAGGCGCTGGGCGATCCAGTCGGGCAGACGGTCGCGGTCCGGGGCGTTGGTCTCGATGGCCACGCCGGCTTCGCACAGGGCCACGAACCATGCGGCCTTGCGGGTCGCCCAGTCGAGCTCGGGCAGGGTGATGAGGGTGACGATGCCGTCGTCGAGGGTCTTGGCGTAGCGCTGCAGGGCTTCGCCGCCATCGCGCCCGGGCTTGCCGTTGGGGATGCGCAGATCGACGAGCTTGCTGGCGCCGAACAGCGACAGGTTGCCGGCGGCGGACTGCAGCTCCGTCCATTTGAAGCCCTGGCCGGCGACCAGCACCTCGCGTTCGGCGTAGCCCTGCTTGCGGGCGGCGGCGCGGATGGCGTCGCCGGCTTCGAGGACCAGCAGCGGCTCGTTGCCGTGCAGGACGTAGAGCGGGGCGAGGGGCTTGTCGAGGTGCGCGGCGAGTTGCTCGGGGCGCAGGTTCACGGCTTGGCTGCGGGCGCCGGGGCGGGCGCGGCGGCAGGCGGCGCTTCCGGCATCTTGGCGGCGGCGAGGCGACGCATCAGCTGCTGGACGAGGTCGTTCTGCATGTCACGGTAGAGCAGGGTTTCTTCCTGCTGCTTGGCGAGGAGCTGGGTGTCGTCGAAGGCCAGGTCGCGGCGCAGGAAGATCTCGCTGGAGGGCATGATCTCCTGACCGTTCTTGCCGACCAGCCGGAAGATGAAGCGCTGGCGCAGCTGGTATTCGCGGACTCGGCCCTGGGTGTTGAGGGCGAGGATCACCTTGTCCTTGACGTCGGCCTGCACCTCGAGACGCACCTGGGCGTCCTCGGCCCTGTCGGTGACGATGGTGTTGCCGTTGGCCCGGATCTGGCGCCGGATGGCGGCGGCCAGCTCCGAGTACTGGTACATGTTCAGGTAGATCGAGTCGAAGGGCAGCGGGCGGGCGCCGCGCAGCTGGAAACCGCAGCCAGCGAGGAGCGTGGCGCCGCCGATGGCGAGCAGGGCCCGGCGACGGCCGGCGGAGTGGGGCGCGTTCATTTGGCTTGGTTCTCTCTCAGGCGTCGGCGTTCCTGCTCGTAGGCATCAAAGCTGGGCGGCGGAGGTTCGCGGTTGATGTCGCGGCCGGGTTCGTACTGCCGGCGGGCATTTTCGTTGGCGAGGCTCTGGTACCACGTACGGTCGCCAGGGGTGCTGGCGCACCCGGTGGCAAGCAGGACGAGCAGCAGGCAGGCTTGGATGCGCATCACGCGAAACCTCCGTTCGATCAGCCGACGATATTGACGAGACGGCCGGGCACGACGATGACCTTCTTCGCCGGGCGGCCTTCCAGGAACTTTACCGCGGCCTCGTTGGCGAGGGCGGCCGCTTCGATGACGTCCTTCGGTGCATCGGCGGCCACGCGGACCGAGCCGCGCAGCTTGCCGTTCACCTGGAGCATCAGCTCGACTTCGTCCTGCACCAGCGCGGCTTCGAGGGGCTCGGGCCAGGTGGCGCGGAGGATGTCGTCGCCGTAACCCAGCTCGGCCCACAGGGCGTGGCTGATGTGCGGGGTAAGCGGCGAGAGCACGCGCAGCAGGATGCCGAAGCACTCCTCGATCACCTCGGCGGCGAGGGCGCCTTCGCGCGGAGCCTTTTCGAGGGCGTTGAGCATCTTCATCGTGGCGGAGGCCACGGTGTTGAACTGCTGCTTGCCCAGATCGTAGTTGGCCTGCTTGAGGAGCAGGTGGATCTCGCGGCGGAAGGCGGCCAGGGCTTCCGGCAGCTTGGTGCCGGCGAGCTGGCGCTGGGCACCGATCTGCGGACGGATCTCGCTGCCGAAGACGTGGCCGAAGCTCCACACCCGCTTGAGGAAGCGGTAGGCGCCTTCGACGCCGGCGTCGGACCATTCGAGGGTCTGCTCGGGCGGGGCGGCGAACATCATGAAGAAGCGCGCGGTGTCTGCGCCGTACTGCTCGATCAGGGCCTGCGGGTCCACGCCGTTGTTCTTGGACTTGGACATGGTGGTGAGCTCGTGCTCGAGCACCGTGCCGTCCTTCTTGAGCGTGGCGCCGGTGATCTGGCCCTTGGCATCCTTCTGGATGTCGATCTCGCTTTCCCAGAAGTAGTTCTTGCCGCCGCCTTCGGGCTTGTGGAAGAAGGCGTTGTTGAGCACCATGCCCTGGGTGAGCAGGTGGGCGAAGGGCTCGCGGTATTCGACGAGGCCGAGATCGCGCATGACCTTGGTCCAGAAGCGCGAATACAGTAGGTGCAGGATCGCGTGCTCGATGCCGCCAATGTACTGGTCGACGGTCATCCAGTAGTTGGTCTCGTCGTCGACCATCTTGTCGGCGCCGAACTTGGTGGCGTAGCGCGCGTAGTACCAGGACGAATCCACGAAGGTGTCCATGGTGTCGGTCTCGCGACGGGCCGGCTTGCCGCACTTGGGACAATCGACGTGCAGGAAGTCTTCGCGCTTGTGCAGCGGGTTGCCGGAGCCGTCCGGCACGCAGTCTTCGGGCAGCACCACCGGCAGCTGGTCGTCGGGCACGGGCACCGCGCCGCAGCTGTCGCAGTGGATGATGGGGATCGGGCAGCCCCAGTAACGCTGGCGGGAGATGCCCCAGTCGCGCAGGCGCCATTGCACCTTCTTCTCGCCGATTTCCTGGGCGGCGAGGTCGGCGGCGATGGCATCGACCGCGGCCTGATAGCCGAGACCGTCGTACTTGCCGGAATTGACGCAGACACCGTCCTTGCTGCCGTACCACTCCTGCCAGGCGTCCAGCGAGTAGGGCTTGTCGCCCAGCGCCACGACCTGCTCGATGGCGATGCCGTACTTCCTGGCGAAGGCGAAGTCACGCTCGTCGTGGGCGGGCACGCCCATCACGGCGCCGTCGCCGTAGCTCATCAGCACGTAGTTGCCGACCCACACCTCGACCTGCTTGCCGGTGAGCGGATGGGTGACGTAGAGGCCGGTGGGCAGGCCTTCCTTCTCCATCGTGGCCATGTCGGCTTCCATCACCGAGCCGTGCTTGCACTTCTCGATGAAGGCGGCGAGGCCCGGGTTGGATTTGGCGGCGTGCAGCGCCAGCGGGTGCTCGGCGGCCACGGCGCAGAAGGTGACGCCCATGATGGTGTCGGCGCGGGTGGTGAACACCCACAGCTTGCCGTCGCCGATCGGGCCGGCTTCGTCGGCGATGTCGTGCTTGAAGGCGAAACGCACGCCAGTGCTCTTGCCGATCCAGTTGGCCTGCATCAGCTTGACACGCTCGGGCCAGCCGCCAAGCTGGTCGAGATCGCCGAGCAGCTCGTCGGCGTAGTCGGTGATCTTGAGGTAGTAGCCAGGGATCTCGCGCTTCTCGACCACCGCGCCGGTGCGCCAGCCGCGGCCGTCGATGACCTGCTCGTTGGCGAGCACGGTCTGGTCCACCGGATCCCAGTTGACGACCTGGGTCTTGCGCTCGGCGATGCCCTTTTCAAGCATGCGCAGGAAGATCCACTGGTTCCACTTGTAGTACTCGGGCGTGCAGGTGGCCAGCTCGCGGCTCCAGTCGATGGCAAAGCCGAGCGACTTGAGCTGCTGCTTCATGTAGGCGATGTTGTCGTAGGTCCACTTGGCGGGCGGCACCTGGTTCTTGATCGCGGCGTTTTCGGCGGGCAGGCCGAAGGCGTCCCAGCCCATGGGCTGCAGGACGTTGAAGCCCTTCATCTTGTGGAAGCGGGACAGGACATCGCCGATCGTGTAGTTGCGCACATGGCCCATGTGCAGCTTGCCCGAGGGGTAGGGGAACATCGACAGGCAGTAGTACTTCGGCCTGGACGCGTCGGCGGAGACGCGGAAGGCGGCGCTGTCGTCCCAATACTGTTGGGCGGCACGTTCGATGTCGGCGGGGAGGTATTTGTCCTGCATTTTTTCCTGCATCGGCGGGGAAGATCGAAGAGAATGTCGCGCTACGCGTGGCAGGCCGGGTTGGGCGTGGTGTTGCGGGCGGACCGAAACCGCGCATTATAAACGGCTCTGGCGAAGCCCGCTTCGGGATGCTCAACGCCTTGATGTCACGAGATAATTCTGGCCGGCATGGGGCTACCCCGCATGCCACGAAACAAACCCTCTGCTACAATCGGCATCCCGCATTGCAACATTTTCCCATGTCCGAGCCACTTGTACGACTTGAAAACGTGCGCTTCGCCTACGGCGAGCGGGCGATCCTGCGCGACATTTCCATGTCGATCCCGCGGGGCAAGGTCGTGGCCATCATGGGGGGCAGCGGCAGCGGCAAGACGACCCTGCTGCGTCTCATCGGCGGGCAGGAAAAAGCCTGCGGCGGGCGCGTCACGGTGGATGGGCAGGATGTGGCCGGCCTTGGGCGCGATGCGCTCTACGCCATGCGCCGGCGGATGGGCATGCTGTTCCAGTTTGGCGCGCTGTTCACCGACATGACGGTCTTCGACAACGTGGCCTTTCCGCTGCGCGAGCACACCGATCTGTCGCCTGAGCTCATCAACGATCTGGTGCTCATGAAGCTCCACGCGGTCGGCCTGCGCGGCGCGGCGCGGCTGATGCCCGGCGAGCTCTCCGGCGGCATGGCGCGCCGGGTTGCGCTGGCCCGGACGATCGCCCTCGACCCCATGCTGCTGATGTACGACGAGCCCTTCACCGGCCTCGATCCGATCTCCCTCGGCGTGATCGGCCAGCTGATCCGGCGCCTCAACGATGCCCTCGGGGCGAGTTCGGTGATCGTCACCCACGACATCCACGAATCCCTGCAGATCGTCGATTACATCTACTTCATCTCGGAAGGCCGCGTGGTGGCGGAGGGCACGCCCGACGACATCCGGCAATCCACCGATCCCTTCGTGCATCAGTTCGTCAACGCCGAGGCGGACGGGCCGGTGCCTTTCCACTATCCGGCCGGCGATTACGCCACGGCCCTGACCGGAGGTGCAGCCTGATGGGCGGGGTGTTCCGCAAGCTTGGCAGCATGGCCATCAATGGCGTGTGGCAGATCGGCTTCATCGCCCGCTTCCTGTGGCTGATCCTGGTGTATTCGGGACAGTCGTTTACGCGACTTCACCTGACCATCCGCGAGCTGTATTTCAGCGGCGTGCTGTCGCTGCTGATCATCTTGGTGTCGGGCCTGTTCGTCGGGCTGGTGCTGGGACTGCAGGGCTATGAAATCCTCCAGCGCTACGGCTCCACCGAGGCGATGGGCACGCTCGTCGCGCTCTCCCTGCTGCGCGAGCTCGGGCCGGTGGTGGCCGGGCTGCTGTTCGCCAGCCGCGCCGGTTCGGCCGTCACCGCCGAGATCGGCCTGATGAAGGTCACCGAGCAGCTGAAGGCGATGGACATGATGGCGGTAAGCCCGATCGCCCGGGTCGTCGCGCCGCGCTTCTGGGGTGGGGTGATCTCGATGCCGCTGCTGGCGGCGCTGTTCTCGACGATGGGCATCTTCGGCGGCTGGCTGATCGGGGTCGTCTTCATCGGCGTCGACCACGGCGCCTTCTGGGGCCAGATGCAGTCCGCGGTGGATTTCCAGTACGACGTGCTCAATGGCGTCTACAAGAGTTGCGCCTTTGGCGTGGCGGTGGCGCTGATCGCCGTCTTTGAAGGTTACGACTGCGTGCCGACCGCCGAGGGTGTGTCCCGGGCGATCACGCGGACGGTGGTGAGTTCGGCGCTGGCGATCCTGGCGCTCGATTTTGTGATGACGTCTTTCATGTTCAGAGGTCTATGATGAGTCGCACGACGCTCGATCTGTGGGTCGGGGTTTTCGTGGCGATGGGTATCGCCGCGCTGCTGTTCCTGGCGCTGAAGGTTGGCAGCATTTCCGGCTCCGAGATCCAGTCGCCCTATACCCTGCGTGCCAATTTCGACAACATCGGCGGGCTCAAGCTGCGCGCGCCGGTCAAGAGCTCCGGCGTGGTGGTCGGGCGGGTCGAGCAGATCCGCTACGACAATGAACGCTTTCAGGCCGAGGTGGTCTTTACGGTGGATGGGCGCTACAAGTTCCCGACCGACACCTTCGCCAACATTCTCACCTCCGGCCTGCTCGGCGAGCAGTACCTCGGGCTCGATCCCGGCGGCGAGGAGAAGACTCTGGCACCCGGTGAGGTCATCAAGAAGACCCAGTCGGCCGTTGTGCTTGAAAAGCTGATCAGCCAGTTCATGTTCGGCAAGGCCGAGGGCGATTCCGCTCCGGCCAAGTAGGGCAGAACCGGAACAACGACAGAGAGCGGAGGCGGCCTGGCCAGCCTCCGGAAAAGCCATGAAGAACAGCACACCCGATTCGACCCCCGTGCGGCGCGGCGCCTTGGCGCTGCTGCTGGCCCTCGGCCTTTCGGCCTGCGCCGGCACTGGCGGACATCCCAAGGACCCGCTGGAGCCCCTCAACCGGGCCACCTTCAGCTTCAACGAAACCGCCGACCGCTACGTGATGCGCCCGGTGGCGCAGGTCTACGATCTGGCGCCGCTGCCGGTCAAGGTGGGGGTGGGCAACTTCTTCGGCAACCTGGGTGACTTCTGGATCGGGGTGAACAACCTGCTCCAGGGCAAGTTTGTCGATGGACTGTCGGATGGCGGGCGGCTGCTGATCAACAGCACCGTCGGCATCTTCGGCATCTTCGACATCGCCACCGAAATGGGCCTCGAGAAGCACGACGAGGATCTCGGCCAGACGCTCGGCCGCTGGGGCGTGGGCGATGGCCCCTATCTGGTGCTGCCGCTCCTCGGCCCGAGCAACCTGCGTGACACCGTCGGCCTGGTGGGTGATCTGAACGTTGACCCGATCTGGGGCGTCGAGGACATCGGCGAGCGCAACCGCCTGACGGCCCTGCGCTTTATCAATCGCCGTGCCCAGCTGCTCGGTGCCGACACCACCGCCGATCAGGCCGCCCTCGACAAGTACGGCTACATGCGCAGCTTCTACATCCAGTACCGCCGGAGTCAGGTCTACGATGGCCGCCCGCCGCGGGAAAAGGATGAAGACGACGACTCCGGCGCCGAATGATCCGGATCGCCATCCCCAATACGAACAAGAACACAGAGAACACGCGATGAAGAAAATCTCCTCCCTGATTGCCGCCCTTGTCCTTGGTCTTGGCGTGCAGTTTGCTGCCCTGGCCGACTCCGTCGCCCCGGACGCCCTCGTGAAGGGCGTGACCGACGACGTCATCACCATCGTCCGCCAGGACAAGGCGATCCAGTCCGGCGACACCCGCAAGGCCGTCGAGCTGGTCGAGACCAAGGTGCTGCCGTACTTCGACTTCGCCCACATGACCCGCCTCGCCGTGGGCAAGGACTGGAAGCAGGCCAGCGCCGACCAGAAGGCCCAGCTCACCCAGGAATTCAAAACCCTGCTGGTGCGCACCTACTCCAACGCCCTCACCCAGTACCGCAACCAGCAGATCGACTTCAAGCCCCTCAAGGCCAAGCCCGAAGACACCGACGTGCTGGTCCGCACCGAAGTCCGCCAGGCCGGCGCCAAGCCGGTGCAGATCGACTACAGCCTCGACAAGCAGGGCGACAGCTGGAAGGTCTACGACGTGATGGTGGCCGGCGTCAGCCTCGTCACCAACTACCGCGACAGCTTTGGCCAGGAAGTGCGCGCCGGCGGCATCGACGGCCTGATCAAGTCCCTCAAGGACAAGAACAAGCAGCTCGAAACCACGGTCTCTGCCAAGAAATGATCCGCGAAGACGGCGCCCGGCTGACCCTCGAAGGTCCGCTCACCCTTGCCACCGTCGCGCCGCTGGGCGAGGCGGGGCGGGCGCTCGTGGCCGCGGCCGACCGGGTTGTCGACCTGGCCGCCGTCACCCAGGTGGATTCGGCCGCGCTGGCCCTCTTGCTCAGCTGGACGCGGGCAGCCCGTGGCGCCGGCCGGGAGTTCTCCATCACCGGCGCCCCCGCAGCGCTGGTGAGCTTGGCGTCCCTCTACGACGTCGATACCATTCTGCCTCTCGGGCGCTGAGCGCCTCTCCCGGTTTTTTCCATGAGCCCTGCGATCCGCATTGCCGGCGTCACCAAGCGTTTCCGTTCCCTGCAGGCGCTCGCCGGCGTCGACCTGGAGATCGGGCAGGGCGAATTCTTTGGCCTGCTCGGCCCCAATGGCGCGGGCAAGACGACGCTCATCTCCTGTCTCGCGGGCCTGGGCCGGCCCGATACCGGCACCCTCGAAGTGATGGGGCACGACGTGGTGCGCGACTACCGCGCCGCCCGCATGGCCCTCGGCGTGGTGCCTCAGGAGCTGGTCTTCGACCCGTTCTTCTCGGTGCGCGAAATGCTGCGCATCCAGTCCGGCTACTTCGGCCTCAAGCACAACGACGACTGGATCGACGAGATCCTGCACCACCTGGATCTCACTCCCAAGGCCAACGCCAACATGCGGATGCTCTCGGGCGGCATGAAGCGGCGAGCCCTGGTGGCCCAGGCGCTGGTCCATCGCCCGCCGGTGATCGTCCTCGACGAGCCCACCGCTGGCGTCGACGTGGAGCTGCGCCAGGGCCTGTGGCAGTTCATCCGCAAGCTCAACGAGGACGGTCACACCATCGTGCTGACCACCCATTACCTCGAAGAAGCCGAAACCCTGTGCGGCCGCATCGCCATGCTCAAGGCCGGCCGCATCGTCGCCCTCGACACCACCGCCAACCTGCTGCAACGCTTCGCCAGCCACACCCTCACCCTCAGCCTCGCCGCGCCCATCGTGCTGCCGGCGCCGCTGGCGGCGCGGGTTTCCCGGGCCGAAGGCGCCGAGCTTGCCTTCGGTTTCGACAGCTTCGATGAAGTGGCGGGCCTGCTCGAAGGCGTCCGTGCGGCGGGCGGCAACGTCCTCGACATGGCCCTCGGCAAGCCCGACATGGAGCAGGTCTTCGTCGGCATCATGAACCAGAACTAAAACCCGAGCCGACGACCCCATGGAAGGTTTCAAGACCCTGCTCTACAAGGAGTGCCTGCGATTCTGGAAGGTCGGTTTCCAGACCGTCCTGTCGCCGGTGCTCACCGCGGTGCTCTATCTGCTGATCTTCGGGCACGTGCTGGAAGATCACGTCCAGCCCTTCCCGGGCGTCAGCTACACGGCCTTCCTGGTGCCGGGGCTGGTGATGATGACGGTGCTCCAGAACGCCTTCGCCAACAGCTCGTCGTCCCTCATCCAGAGCAAGATCACCGGCAACATCGTGTTCGTGCTGCTGCCGCCGATCTCGTACCGGGAGTTTTACGCCGCCTACGTGATCGCCGCCGTGCTGCGTGGTGCGGCCTGCGGCGTCGGGGTGCTGGCGGTGTCGCTGCCCTTCGTGTCGTTCAACATCGCCCAGCCGGGCTGGATCATCGCCTTCACACTGCTGGGCGGGGCCTTCCTCGGCAGCCTGGGGGTGATCGCCGGCATCTGGGCCGACAAGTTCGACCAGCTCGCCGCCTTCCAGAATTTCCTGATCATGCCGCTGACCATGCTGTCCGGCGTCTTCTACTCGATTCATTCCCTGCCGGCCTTCTGGCAGGGGGTGTCGCATTTCAATCCGTTTTTCTTCATGATTGACGGTTTCCGCTACGGCTTTTTCGGCGCCTCCGACGTGTCGCCGTGGACCAGCATCAGTGTCGTGACCGCCTGCTTCGTCGTGCTCGCAGTCGTCACCCTGCAGATGCTGGCCCGCGGTTACAAGCTGCGCGCCTGAGTTTTTCCAAGGATCAAAAGATGTTTGACGCACGTGAAATCGAACGCCTGATCGTTGCCGGCCTCGACTGTGACTTCCTGCAGATCGAAGGCGATGACGGGGTTCACTTCTCCGGCATCGTCGTGAGCAAGGCTTTCGAGGGCAAGCCCAAGGTCCGCCAGCACCAGGCGGTCTATGCCACCCTCGGCAAGCTGATGGGCAACGAAATCCACGCCCTCCAGCTCAACACCTACACCCCCGCCCAATGGGCCGAATTTCAGAAGGAACTGGGCTGATCGCCCGGACTGTCGATGGATAAACTCTTGATTGCCGGCGGCGCCCGCCTGTCCGGCGAGATCGCCATTTCCGGCGCCAAAAACGCCGCCCTGCCGATCCTCTGTTCCGCGCTGCTGACCACCGAGCCGGTCACCTTCACCAACGTGCCGCGCCTCAACGACATCGGCACGCTGCTGCGCCTCCTCGAGCAGATGGGCGTCAAGGTCACCCGCGATGGCGACACCGTCACCCTCGATGCCGCCGGCGTGAACAACCCGGTCGCCTCTTACGAGATGGTCAAGACGATGCGCGCCTCGATCCTCGTGCTCGGCCCGCTGGTGGCGCGCTTCGGCGAGGCCCGCGTGAGCCTGCCCGGCGGCTGCGCGATCGGCGCCCGTCCCGTCGATCAGCACATCAAGGGCCTGCAGGCCATGGGCGCCGAGGTGAAGGTCGAGCACGGCTACGTGCACGCCAAGGTGCCGCGCCTCAAGGGCGCCCGCATCTTCACCGACATGGTCACCGTCACTGGCACCGAAAACCTGATGATGGCCGCCTGTCTGGCCGACGGTGAGACCGTCATCGAGAACGCCGCCCGCGAACCCGAAGTCGTCGACCTGGCCAACTGTCTGGTGGCGATGGGCGCCCAGATCTCCGGCGCCGGTGGCGACGTGATCCGCATCCGCGGCGTTCAGGCCCTGCACGGCGCCACCTACCGGGTGATGCCGGACCGCATCGAGACTGGCACCTACCTGTGCGCCGCCGCCGTCACCGGGGGCGAAGTGCGCCTCACGCAAACCTCCGGCAGCTATCTCGACGCGGTGATCGACAAGCTGATGGACGCCGGCTGCGAGATCGTCACCGAGCGCGACGCGATCCGCCTCACCGCCCCGGCCCGCCTCAACGCCGTGAGCCTGCGCACCGCGCCGTACCCGGCTTTCCCCACCGACATGCAGGCCCAGTTCATGGCCCTCAACGCGGTGGCCGAAGGTACCGCGGTGATCCGCGAGACCATCTTCGAGAACCGCTTCATGCACGCGGTCGAGCTGCAGCGCTTGGGCGCCGACATCAAGATCGACGGCAACACCGCCTTCGTGAAGGGCGTGGCCAGCCTGCAGGGCGCCACCGTGATGGCGACCGACCTGCGCGCTTCCGCCAGCCTGATCATCGCCGGCCTGGTGGCCGAGGGCGAGACCACCGTCGAGCGCATCTACCACCTGGATCGCGGCTACGAAAAGCTCGAAGCCAAGCTCGCGGCGCTGGGCGCCAACGTCCGCCGCCTGAGCTGACCGGCCAGCCCGCCGTGGAAGCGTGGATCGTTTCGCTGGCGGGCTCCAATCCGGTGTTCTCCGGCGGGCTCGCCCTGGGCCTGCTGGGGGCGGTGGTGTACTGGTTGAAGGATGCGCTGCCGGCCACGGCGGTCTTCCTCAGCCGCTACATCGTCTCCACCGTCACCGTCGACAACCGGGACGAGATCCTCTTCCCGACTGTCGTCGAATACATGCACGCCCGCGACGTGCTGCGCCGGATCAACCAGTTCACCGTGCGCGCGGTGAAGGAATCCGACGCCTATCAAAGCCTCGCCGACGACCTGCGCCAGGGCGTGCGGCCGCGGGCCTTTTTGTCGCCGGCCGAGGGCTTCCACATCTTCTGGCTGGACGGCCGGCTGATGTGGATGAAGCGCGAGGTGAGCGTCGGCCAGACGATCTTCGAGAAGATCACCCTGTCGTGCTTCGGGCGCGACAAGTCGGTGCTGGAAGGCTTCATCCATGCCGCCATCGAAGAGCGCGTGGCGCGCGAGCTCGACAAGATCGCCATCTACATCCCCAACCCTTACACCCACGGCGACTGGTCGCGGGCGCGGCTGGGCAACAACCGCCGGCTGGCGTCCATCATCCTGAAGGCCGGGCAGACCGAGCAGATCCTTGCCGATCTCGGCCGCTTTTTCGCCGACAAGGCGCGCTACGACGACCTGGGCATCCCGTGGCGGCGCGGCTACCTGCTGTACGGCGCGCCGGGCACCGGCAAGACCTCGCTGGTCACCGCGCTGGCCTCCGAGATGCGGCTCAACGTGTGCAGCCTGTCGCTCGCCGCCTCGGGCATCACCGACGACAAGATCGGCAGCCTGCTCGCCAGCGTGCCGCCGCGTTCGATCATCCTCATCGAGGACGTGGACGCCTTCTTCCGCCAGCGCGAGCAGCAGAGCCAGCAGGTCAAGCTGTCGTTCTCGGGCTTCCTCAACGCGCTCGATGGCGTCGCGGCGCACGAGGGTTCGGTGGTCTTCATGACCACCAATCACCCGGAAACCCTCGACGAAGCGCTGGTGCGATCGGGCCGGATCGACTTCCGGATGGAACTCGGCCCCTGCGACCGGCATCAACTGGCGGGGATGTTCCGCAAGTTCCACGACGACCCGGCGCTGGCCGAGGCCTTTGCCGCCGCGCTGCCCGAAGGCGCGCTGTCGCCGGCGGCGGTGCAGGAGCGGCTGCTCAAGGCCCGCAGCCCTGCCGAGGCCTTTGTCCGCTTCGATCTGCCGGTGCCCGCAGGGCTTGCCGGCGCTGCGGTAACGGCGGCCGACTGACGGCCACCCCCGCGATCGGCTAAAATCACTTTTTGCTCAGACAGATCATCACCTTGAACGGCATCACGCTTGCCCTTTCGAAGGGCCGAATCTTCGAAGAAACCCTGCCGCTGCTTGCCGCCGCAGGGATCACGCCGACCGACAACCCCGAGACGTCGCGCAAGCTCATCATCGGCACCAACCGGCCCGACGTGCGCCTCGTCATCGTGCGCGCCACCGACACGCCGACCTACGTCCAGTACGGCGCCGCCGACCTCGGCATTGCCGGCAAGGACGTGCTGATCGAGCACGGCGGCGCCGGCCTGTACCAGCCGCTGGACTTGAACATCGCCAAGTGCCGGCTGTGCGTGGCGGTGCCCAAGGAGTTCGACTACGCCGCGGCGGTCAAGCGCGGTGCGCGCATCCGCGTCGCCACCAAGTACGTCAATGCCGCCAAGGCGCACTTTGCCGCCAAGGGCATGCACGTGGACCTCATCAAGCTCTACGGCTCGATGGAGCTCGCGCCGCTGGTCGGCCTCGCCGACGCGATCGTCGATCTGGTCTCCACCGGCGGCACCCTCAAGGCCAACAACCTGGTCGAGGTCGAGGACATCATGCCCATCAGCTCCCGGCTGGTGGTCAACCAGGCCTCCCTCAAGCTGAAACGCGAACTCATCCAGCCCGTGCTGGAAGCCTTTGCCGGAGCCATCAAGCCATGAGCGAGCAGATCCGCCGCCTTTCGTCCGCCGAACCCGGCTTTGCCGCCACCCTCGACGCCCTGCTGACCTTCGAGGGCAGCACCGATGCGGCCATCGAACAGGCCGTCGCCGACATCCTCGCCGCGGTGCGCAAGGACGGCGACGCGGCGGTGGTCGAATTCACCCGTCGCTTCGATCACCTCGACGTGGCCGACATGGCGGCGCTCGAACTGCCCCGCGCCGAGCTCGACGCGGCACTGGCCGGTCTGCCCGCCGAGCAGCGCGCCGCGCTGGAAGCCGCCGCCGCCCGCGTGCGCAGCTACCACGAGCGCCAGCGCATCGAATCCTGGAGCTACACCGAAGACGACCCCGCCATGCAGGGCACGCGCCTCGGCCAGCAGGTCACCCCGCTGGACCGCGTCGGCCTGTACGTGCCGGGCGGCCGCGCGTCCTACCCCAGCTCGGTGCTGATGAACGCCATCCCGGCCAAGGTTGCGGGCGTGGGCGAGCTGATCATGGTCGTGCCCACCCCGCGTGGCGAGAAGAACCCGCTGGTGCTGGCCGCCGCGGCGATCACCGGCGTCGACCGCGTGTTCACCATCGGGGGCGCCCAGGCCGTGGCCGCGCTGGCCTACGGCACCGCGACGATTCCCCAGGTGGACAAGATCGTCGGCCCCGGCAACGCCTACGTGGCGAGCGCCAAGCGCCGGGTGTTCGGCACCGTCGGCATCGACATGGTCGCCGGCCCGTCCGAAGTGCTGATCATCTCCGACGGTTCCGGCAACCCGGACTGGGTGGCGATGGATCTTTTCGCCCAGGCCGAACACGACGATCTCGCCCAGTCCATCCTGCTATGCACCGACGAAGCCTTCATCGGTCGCGTCGAGGCCAGCATCGCCAAACTGCTGCCCGAGATGCCCCGCCGCGACACCATCGCCACGTCGCTCAAGAACCGCGGCGCGCTGGTGCGGGTGCGTGATCTGGCGGAAGCCTGCGAGATCGCCAACCGGATCGCCCCGGAGCACCTGGAGCTTTCGCTGGCCGAGCCCGGCCCGTGGGTCGAGAAGATCCGCCACGCCGGCGCCATCTTCATCGGCCACCACTCGGTCGAGGCCTTGGGCGACTACTGCGCCGGCCCCAACCACGTGCTGCCCACCATGCGCAGCGCGCGCTTCTCGAGCCCGCTGGGCGTGTATGACTTCCAGAAGCGCACCAGCCTCATCGAGGTGTCGGAAGTCGGCGCCCAGACCCTGGGCAAGGTCGCTTCGATCCTCGCCCACGGCGAAGGCCTGCAGGCCCATGCCCGCTCGGCGGAGATGCGCCTGAAGGGTTGAAATCCTCTGCTTTCGGTTGCGTAAATCATTCAGAAAATTTGAATGATCCGTGCGCTGGAGGTACAGCACCCAACAAAAAGCCGCGCCCTTGAGCGCGGCTTTTTGTTGCCCGAAAGGCGCCGGATCAGCCGAGGATGGCCTTCAGCGCATCCACCAGCAGCGCGCACTGTTCGTCGGTGCCCACCGTGATGCGCAGGAACTGGTCGATCCGCGCCGCCTTGAAGTGTCGCACGATGATGCTGCGCTCGCGCAGGCGGGCCGACAGCGCGGCCGCGTCGTGGCCCGGATGGCGGGCGAACACGAAGTTGGCGGCCGAGGGCAGCACCTCGAAGCCCAGCCCGGCCAGATCGGCGGCGAGCTGTTCGCGGCTGGCGATCACCTTGCGGCGGGTTTCGTCGAACCACGCCTCGTCGTCCATCGCGGCGCTGGCGCCCACCAGTGCGAGGCGATCGAGCGGGTAGGAGTTGAAGCTGTCCTTGACGCGGGTGAGGGCCTCGATCAGCTCCGGCTGGCCGATCGCAAAGCCCACCCGCAGGCCGGCCAGCGAGCGCGACTTGGACAAGGTTTGCGTGACCAGGATGTTCGGGAAACGACGGACCAGCGCCACCGCGGTGGGGATCACATCGAGCCCGCCGAAATCCACGTAGGCCTCGTCGATCACGATGGGCGCATCCGGCAGTGCGGCGGCGAGGCGCTCGACCTCGGCCAGTGGCAGCAGGCGGCCGGTGGGGGCGTTGGGGTTCGGGAAGATCACCGCGCCGGCATCGCCCGCGAGGTAATCATCGACGCGGATCGAGAAGTCGTCGGCCAGCGGCACGGCACGGTAGTCGATCCCGTACAGCCCGCAGTACACCGGGTAGAAGCTGTAGGTGATGTCCGGGAAGAGCAGCGGCTTGTCGTGCTTGAGCAACGCCTGGAAGGTGTGGGCCAGCACCTCGTCGGAGCTGTTGCCCACGAACACCCACTCGGCCGGCACGTCGAAATGGCGGGCGACGGCAGCCTTCAGCTGGCTCCCGAGGGGATCGGGGTAGAGCTTCAGGCGATCGGCGTCGGCGCCCAGTTCGGCGTGGATGGCGGCCAGCACGCGGGGGCTGGGCGGGTAGGGGTTTTCGTTGGTGTTGAGCTTGACCAGGTTGGCGAGCTTGGGCTGCTCGCCCGGAACATACGGGGTCAGGCCGTGAACGACGGGGCTCCAGAAGCGGCTCATGGCGATCGACTCGGGCGGCGGTTTGCGCCGCAAGGGACGGTGAAAACGCTAAATGCTATCATGGCCGTTCTCATTACTTCGTTTCGACCGTTTCTCCTGGAAAACCCCCAATGCGGCAAGCCGAAATCTCCCGCGACACTCTCGAGACCAAGATCCGGGTCAAGATCAACCTGGACGGTTCGGGCAACAGCCAGCTCAACACCGGCATCGGTTTCTTCGACCACATGCTCGACCAGATCGCCCGTCACGGCGCCTTCGATCTCGAGATCGAATCCGTCGGTGACCTGCACATCGACGGCCATCACACCGTGGAAGACGTGGGCATCACCCTCGGCCAGGCCTTTGCGAAGGCGGTCGGCGACAAGAAGGGCCTGACCCGCTACGGCCACGCCTACGTGCCGCTCGATGAAGCCCTCTCCCGCGTGGTGGTCGATCTGTCCGGCCGCCCGGGGCTGGAGTTCGACATTCCCTTCACCGCCGCGATGATCGGCGCCCTCGACACCCAGCTGGTGTATGAATTCTTCCAGGGCTTCGTCAATCACGCCGGCGTCAGCCTGCACATCGACAACCTCAAGGGCCGCAACGCGCATCACCAGTGCGAGACCGCCTTCAAGGCCTTCGGTCGCGCGCTGCGCATGGCGGTGACGCCCGACCCGCGCCAGGCCGGCGTGGTGCCGTCCACCAAGGGGGCCCTGTGATGAGCAAGGTCGCCATCATCGATTACGGCATGGGCAACCTGCGTTCGGTGGCCAAGGCCATCGAGCACGTCGCCACTGGTGCCACTGTCGTCGTCACTGCCGATCCGGCCGAAGTGCTGTCGGCGGATCGCGTCGTCTTCCCGGGCCAGGGCGCGATGCCCGACTGCATGCGCGAGCTCGACGCTCGCAACCTGCGTCCGGCCGTGCTCGAAGCCGCGCGGAACAAGCCCTTCCTGGGCATCTGCATCGGCCAGCAGATGCTCTTCGATCACAGCGAAGAGGGCAATGTGCCCGGCCTCGGCATCTTCAAGGGTGAAGTGCGGCGCTTTCCGGCCGACAGGATGGTGGCCGCCGATGGCGCCCGCCTCAAGGTGCCCCACATGGGCTGGAACGAAGTCTGGCAGAAGCAGGCTCACCCCCTGTGGGCCGGCATCCCCGACGGCGCGCGTTTCTACTACGTGCACAGCTACTACGTCGATCCCGCCGATCCGGCCATCGTCGCTGCGACCACCGACTACGGCATCCCCTTTACCGGGGCGGTAGCGCAGGCTAATATCTTCGCCATCCAGTTCCACCCGGAAAAGAGCGCCCAGGCAGGTCTGCAGCTGCTGTCCAACTTCATGTCCTGGAAGCCCTGAATCGCTCCCCATGGGTAGTCAAATCCATCCCGTCGTTCCGTTCCCTCCCCTCCCTTACCGCACTTCTTCCTATGCTGCTGATTCCCGCCATCGACCTCAAGGACGGTCACTGCGTGCGCCTTAAGCAAGGCGAAATGGATGCCGCCACGGTCTTCTCCGAAGACCCGCGTGCCATGGCCCGTCACTGGGTCGAGCAGGGCGCCCGGCGCCTGCATCTGGTGGACCTCAACGGCGCCTTTGCCGGCAAGCCGAAGAACGAAGCCGCCATCAAGTCGATTCTCGAGGAAGTCGGTGACGAGATCCCCGTCCAGCTGGGCGGCGGCATCCGCGACCTCGACACCATCGAGCGCTACCTCGACGCGGGCCTCACCTACGTGATCATCGGCACCGCCGCGGTCAAGAACCCGGGTTTCCTGCACGACGCCTGCAGCGCCTTCGCCGGCCACATCATCGTCGGCCTCGACGCGAAGGACGGCAAGGTGGCGGTGGATGGCTGGTCCAAGCTCACCGGCCACGATGTCGTCGACCTCGCCAAGAAGTTCGAGGACTACGGCGTCGAAGGCGTGATCTACACCGACATCGGCCGCGACGGCATGCTCTCTGGCGTGAACATCGAAGCCACCGTCAAGCTGGCCCAGGCCCTGCGCATCCCCGTCATCGCCAGCGGCGGCATCGCCACCCTGACCGACGTGGAAGCCCTGTGTGCCGTCGAATCCGAAGGCGTGGCCGGGGCCATCACCGGCCGTGCGATCTACGAAGGCACCCTCGATTTCGGCGCAGCCCAGGCCCGCGCCGACGCCCTCAACGGGGCCGCCTGATCCATGCTCGCCAAACGCATCATCCCCTGCCTCGATGTGAACGCCGGCCGTGTGGTCAAGGGCGTCAATTTCCTTGAGCTGCGGGATGCCGGCGATCCGGTCGAGGTCGCCCGTCGCTACGACGAGCAGGGCGCCGACGAGATCACCTTCCTCGACATCACCGCCAGCTCCGACGACCGCAACATCATCCTGCACGTGGTCGAGCAGGTGGCCGAGCAGGTCTTCATCCCCCTCACCGTCGGTGGTGGCGTGCGCACCGTCGATGACGTGCGGCGCCTCCTTAATGCCGGCGCCGACAAGGTCAGCATCAACACCGCCGCGGTCAATAACCCGCAGGTAGTGGCCGACGCCGCCCACAAGGTGGGCAGCCAGTGCATCGTCGTCGCCATCGACGCCAAGCAGGTTGCACCGGGCAAATGGGAAGTCTTCACCCATGGCGGGCGCAACCGCACCGGCCTGGATGCCGTCGAGTGGGCGCAGAAGGTGGCCGAGCTCGGTGCTGGCGAGATCCTCCTCACCAGCATGGACCGCGACGGCACCAAGAACGGTTTCGACCTGGGCCTCACCCGCGCCGTGTCCGACGCGATCTCGATCCCGGTCATCGCCAGCGGCGGCGTGGGCAGTCTCGATCACCTCGCCGACGGCGTCACCCTGGGCCGTGCGGATGCCGTACTGGCCGCCAGCATCTTCCACTTCGGCGACCACACGGTGCGCGAAGCCAAGGAGCTGATGCGCGCCCGCGGCATCGAGGTGCGTCTGTGAGCGCCGCGCCTGGTTCCAACGCCTGGCTGGATGAACTCACCTGGGACAAGGACGGCCTGATCCCCGCCATCGCCCAGGATGCCGAAACCGGCGACGTGCTGATGTTCGCCTGGATGAACCGCGACGCCCTGGCGCGCACGGTCGAGACCGGCGAGGCTGTCTATTTTTCAAGATCCCGCGGCAAGCTGTGGCACAAGGGCGAGGAGTCCGGCCACACCCAGAAGATCCGCGAGATCCGCATCGATTGCGACAACGACGTGGTGCTTCTGAAGATCGAGCAGGTGGGCGGCATTGCCTGTCACACCGGGCGGCGCAGCTGCTTCTTCCAGAGGTACCTCGCCGACGGCCGCTGGGAGGCCGTTGATCCGGTTCTGAAAGACCCGAAGGAGATTTACAAATGATCGATATCGAAGTGCTGCACCGGGTGTCCGAGACCCTGGCTTCCCGCAAGGACGCGAGTCCCGAGTCGTCCTACGTTTCCGGCCTGTTCCACAAGGGCACCGACGCCATCTGCAAGAAGGTCGCCGAAGAGGCCGCCGAAACCATCATGGCCGCCAAGGACAAGGATCTGCTGCATGTGGTCTGGGAGGTCACCGACGTGTGGTTCCACACCATGATCCTGCTGCATCACTTTGGCTTGTCGGTAGACGACGTGCTCGCCGAGTTCCGCCGTCGCGAAGGCGTGTCGGGCATCGACGAGAAGAAGGCCCGGACTGCAAACTGACGAAAACCGGTAAGGATTCCCATGCAGGATTGCCTGTTCTGCCGTATCGTTCGCGGCGAGATTCCCGCCGCGAAAGTCTATGAAGACGAAGAAGTCCTGGCTTTCCGGGATATTCAGCCGCAGCGGCCTGTCCACGTGCTGGTGATCCCGAAACGGCACATCACCTCGCTGGCGCACGCTACCGAGGCTGATATCCCCGTGCTGGGGCGGATGCTCGCAGTGGCCAACCAGATTGCCGTCGATCAAGGAAGTACCGACGGCTTTCGGTCCATCATTAACACAGGCCGCGTCGGCGGGCAGGAAGTCATGCATGTGCACATGCACATCGTAGGCGGGCAGGAGCCGGTCGGGCCGATGCTTAAACGGTAGTTTTCCAGGAGATTCAAATGGGTTCCTTCAGCATTTGGCATTGGCTGATTGTTCTGGTCATCGTCATGCTCGTGTTTGGCACGAAGAAGCTGCGCAACATCGGCCAGGATCTGGGCGGTGCGGTCAAGGGCTTCAAGGACGGCATGCGCGAAGCCGAGGGCGACGCGAGCCAGAAGATCGCCGATGGTGGCAAGCAGACCATCGACGCGGAAGCCCGGGACAAGAGCAAGTCCTGATTCCTGGCCCGCAGCCGGCGCGGAAGGGGCGCTATCCAGCCGCCCCTTTTTCGTTTCTGGTGCCGGCTCTCCGGGTTGTTTTGATAAGTTAGGCGAAGCGGATGTTCGATATCGGTTTTTCCGAACTCGTGGTCATCGGGATCGTGGCCCTTCTGGTGCTCGGCCCCGAGCGCCTGCCCAAGGTGGCGCGTACCACGGGTCACCTTCTGGGGCGCCTGCAGCGGTATGTCTCCGACGTGAAGTCGGACATCAACCGCGAGATGCAGCTCGACGAGCTCAAGCGTCTGCAGGAAGAGGCCCGTACCTCGGCGATGGCCTTCGAGTCGTCGGTGCGCAGCGAGATCGCGGGCGTGGAGAGCAGCGTCAATGCCTCCGTGGCGTCGGCTTCGTCGGCGGTGGCCGATCTCGAGAAGAGCCTGACGTCGTCGGCCGACGCAGCGCCCGTCGAGGCGCACGACACCGCTGCTGCGCAACTGGACCGTCAGCTTGCCGAGGCGGACGCCCATGCCGGGCCGATGCCATCGTTCGCAACGACGCCACCGGGCGAGCCTGCCGCCGCGCCTCCCGGGCCCGCTGCCCCGGAGCCCCAGCTGGGGTTCGATTTCGTCCCGCCTGCTGACTCCAAGAATCCCAAGTCATGAGCGCCCAGGAAGATACCTTCATTTCCCACCTCGTCGAACTGCGCGACCGCCTGCTGCGGGCGGTGGTGGCGGTGGTGGTGGTGTTCGTCTGCCTGATGCCCTGGGCCGGCGACATCTACGACATCCTGGCCCAACCGATGATGCAGGCCTTGCCCGAAGGCACGCGGATGATCGCCACAGGCGTCGTCACACCCTTCTTCGTGCCGATGAAGGTCACCCTGCTGGTGGCCTTCGTGATCGCGCTGCCTTTCGTGCTTTACCAGGCCTGGTGCTTCATCGCGCCCGGCCTCTACGCCCACGAAAAGCGCCTGGGCCTGCCGCTGGTGGTGGGGAGCACCATCCTGTTCCTGGCGGGGATGGCCTTCTGCTATTTCTTCGTGTTCGGGACGGTGTTCAAGTTCATCGCCCAGTTTGCGCCCAAGAGCATCACTCCGGCGCCGGACATCGAGCAGTACCTGGCCTTCGTGATGTCCATGTTCCTGGCCTTCGGCATCACCTTCGAAGTGCCGGTGTTCGTGATCGTGCTGACCAAGATGGGCATCGTCGATGTGGCCAAGCTGAAGGAAGCGCGGCCTTACGTGATCGTCGGCGCCTTCGTGATCGCCGCAGTGGTGACGCCGCCGGATGTGGTCTCCCAGCTGATGCTGGCGATCCCCATGTGCCTGCTCTACGAGCTGGGCATCTTCCTGGCGCGCTTCGTCACCAAACGCCAGCCAGAGGCGGTGGCCGAGTAGGCCAGACAACAACAGCAAAGGGCGCCGTAGCGCCCCGTTTGCATGACAGAAAGGGCGTCCCGAGGGGCGCCCTTTCTGCTTAGACGTTGAACAGAAAGTTCAGCACGTCGCCATCCTTCACCACGTATTCCTTGCCTTCGGAGCGCATCTTGCCGGCTTCCTTGGCGCCGGCTTCGCCCTTGTAGGCGATGAAGTCATCGAAGGAGATGGTCTGGGCGCGGATGAAGCCGCGCTCGAAGTCGGTGTGGATCACGCCGGCGGCCTGGGGGGCGGTGTCGCCCACGTGGATGGTCCAGGCGCGGACTTCCTTCACCCCGGCGGTGAAGTAGGTCTGCAGGCCCAGCAGCTGGTAGCCGGCGCGGATCAGGCGGTTGAGGCCGGGCTCTTCGAGGCCCAGGTCGGCCAGGAAGGCCATCTTGTCTTCGTCGTCCAGGTCGGCCAGTTCGGCTTCGATCTTGGCGCACAGGGCGACGACCGGGGCGCCTTCCTTGGCGGCGTGTTCGCGCAGGCGGTCGAGGTAGGGGTTGTTCTCGAAGCCGTCTTCGGTGACGTTGCCCACGTACATGGCGGGCTTGAGGGTCATCAGGCACAGGGGCTTGAGGATCAGCTTCTCGTCGTCGGTGAGCTTGAGGGTGCGCGCCGGCAGGCCTTCGTTGAGGTGGGGCAGCAGCTTCTCGAGCAGGGCGACGAGCTTCTGGGCGTCCTTGTCGCCGGCGCGGGCCTTCTTGTTTTCGCGGTGGATGGCCTTTTCGACGGCGGCCATGTCGGCCAGGGCGAGTTCGGTGACGATGGTCTCGATGTCGGCCAGCGGGTCGACCTTGCCATTCACGTGGATCACGTTTTCGTCTTCGAAGCAGCGCACCACATTGACGATGGCGTCGGTCTCGCGGATGTTGGCCAGGAACTGGTTGCCGAGGCCTTCGCCCTTGGAGGCGCCAGCGACGAGGCCGGCGATGTCGACGAATTCGACGATGGCCGGCTGGATCTTTTGGGGCTTGACGATTTCGGACAGGGCGGCGAGGCGGGGGTCGGGCACTTCAACGATGCCGACGTTGGGCTCGATGGTGCAGAACGGGTAGTTCTCGGCGGCGATGCCGGCCTTGGTGAGGGCATTGAAGAGGGTCGATTTGCCGACGTTGGGCAGGCCGACGATGCCGCATTGGAGAGCCATGGAATTCCTTTGATGTTCAGAGGCTTCCGGCAAGCGTGCCGGAAAACCCGCTATTGTAAAGCGGCTTTCCGTTCATCCAAAGGGGGCTGGCGATTTGCCTTGCGCCGAACGTGCAGAACCTACGGTGTTCCCGTGTTCAGCGGACCAGCATCAGATAGAGCAGCAAGACGTTCAGCACGAGAGAGCCCGCTGCGAGCAGCTTGAGTCCCAGTTGCGGATCGCGTTCGAGGAGCGGCGACTTGCGCGGGACGGCCAGAGGCCGGTTGGCGCCCCGCTCTAGGGCGAGCAGGAATTCCTCGGCGGTCTCGAAGCGGGCCTTCGGTTCGCGGGCGACGGCCTTGAGGAGCACGGCTTCGAGCCAGGCGGGGATGTCCGGCCGGTAGCGGGTGGGCGGCACGGGATCGCCGAACTTGGGGTGCTGGAAAGGCTCGATCTCGCCGTAGGGGTACTTGCGGGTGAGGAGCTCGTAGAGGGTGACGCCGACGGCGTAGAGGTCGGTCTGCACGTTGGCGGCCACGGTCTTGGGGCCGTAGAGCTCGGGCGCCATGTAGCTGGGGGTGCCGGGGTTGTTGATCTCCTGGAACTTCTGGCCGTCGGCCGAGCCGTCCGAGGCAGCCACGCCCAGGTCCAGCACGCGCAGGCGGCCTTCGGCATCCAGGTGCAGGTTGTCGGGCTTGATGTCCCGGTGGACGATGGACAGGCGGTGCAGGCTGGCGAGGCCCTTGAGGATGCGGGTGCCCAGCTCGGCCACTTCGCCGGCGCCGAAGCGGTGGCCGCCTTCGAGGCGGGCCTTGAGGGTGGCGCCCTCGTGCCAGCTCATCAGGTAGTACAGGTGGCTGCGCTCCGGGTGGGGGATGACCTGGGGAAACCAGGCGTCGTTCACCCTTCGGGCGAGCCATTCCTCGTGGGCGAGGGCGGCGGCGGCTTCCGCGTCGCTGTGCTCAGGGCGCAGGGTTTTGAGCACGCGGAGCTGGCCGCGGGCGTCACGCACACGGTAGAGCAGGGTGGCGACGGATTCGTGGAGCAGGGCGTCGACGGTGAGCCCGTCGATGGTCTGGCCGGGCTTGAGGCGCGGCGGCAGCGGCAGGCGGTGCAGGCGGGCAATGTTGTCGCGCAGGCGGTCGGGCGGCAGGGCGTCGATGCGCACCACCACGGCGGTGCAGTTGTCCTGGCTGCCGCCGTCCTCGGCGCTCATCGCCAGGCGGGCGGCGGCGTCCTGGGGATCGGCTGCGGCCTTCAGGATGTCGCGGATCTTGCGGTCGCCCAGTTGGCCCCACACGCCGTCGCTCGTCAGCGCGAACACGTCACCGGTTTCCAGGTCGCCGTCGGCGTAATCCACCTGCACGTGGGCATCAAGGCCCACCGCGCGGGACAGCACGTTCTTGAGCTCCGGGTGCTCCCACACGTGGTCGGTGGTGAGCTGTTCGAGGCGTTCGCCACGCAGGCGGTAAATCCGGGTGTCGCCCACGTGGGCGAGGTAGAAGCGCCGGCCACGCAGCACGATGGCCGACAGGGTGGTGGCCATCCCGGCGGTTTCGCGGGTGCGCGCGGCGTGGGCGACCAGCCAGCGGTTGAGGGCGCCCAGCACCGTGTCGAGGGACTTGTTGACCGCCCAGGTTTCGGGCGTTGCGTAGTAGTCGGAGAGCAGCCCGCGGACGGTGTATTCGGAGGCCTCGCGCCCGTTGGCGTGACCGCCGACCCCGTCGGCCACCACGGCCAGGATGCCCTTGGCCTCCAGTTCCGGGCCTTCGGGCGTGACGGCGCCACAGAAGTCCTCGTTGCGCGGTCGGGGGCCGGTGAGGGAGGAGTAGCCGAGGGATACGCGAAGGGGCGAGGCGGCGCTCATGGGGGGCGTCCGGTCAGGATTGAGGGTGGGCTGGATACGCTAGATGCGGCAGCCGGGCCGGCGGTGGTGAGCGTACCGCAATCGGCCCGGCGTCTTTCAGGGTTTCCGCGTCATCCGCGGCGGCGCATCAGATCCGCGCGCCGGTGAGGTGCGGGGCACCCCAGGTGGTACGCCAGCGGCGCTTGACCGCGGTGAGGCCGATCAGGGCGGCGATGGCCAGCGCGGCGAAGATCAGGAAGCCGGACTGGTAGCTGCCGGTGGCCTGCTTGCTGTAGCCGAGGCTGGAGGCGAGGTAGAAGCCGCCCACGCCGCCGGCCATGCCGACGAGGCCGGTCATCACGCCGATTTCCTTGCGGAAGCGCTGGGGCACCAGCTGGAACACGGCGCCATTGCCCATGCCCAGGGACAGCATCGCGCAGACGAAGATCGCCAGCGCCTGCCAGGCTTCGGGCAGGCCGAAGCTGACGATGGTGAGGAAGATCGCGGCGAGGACGTACATCGCGGTGAGGCTCTTGATGCCGCCGATGCGGTCGGCCACGTTGCCGCCAATGGGGCGCACCAGACTGCCGGCAAACACGCAGGCGGCGGTGAAGAAGCCGGCCATCTTCGGATCAAGCCCGTACTGGGTGTTGAAGTAGATGGTGAGGGACGAGGCCAGGCCGACGAAGCCGCCGAAGGTGACCGAGTAGAAGAACATGAACCACCAGGAATCCTTGTCCCGCAACACCGCGAGGTATTCGGTGAGGGACTTGGCCGGCGGGCACTCGGGGGCGTCCTTGGCCATCACCAGGTAGATCACGAAGACGATGGACAGCGGGATCAACGCGAGGCCGAAGACATTCACCCAGCCGAATGCGGCGGCGAGGCCCGGGCCGAACAGCGCGGCCAGCGCGGTGCCGGAGTTGCCGGCGCCGGCGATGCCCAGCGCGGTGCCCTGGTGCTCCGGCGGATACCAGCGGGAAGCCAGCGGCAGAGCCACCGCGAAGGCCGCGCCGGCCACGCCCAGGAAGAGGCCCAGCACCAGCACTTCGGTGTAGCTGTGGATGCCGAACTTCCAGGCCACGGCCAGGGCGGCGATCACGATGACCTGGCCGATGGCGCCGGCCTTCTTGGGCTTGAGGTGATCCACCAGCACGCCCATCACGATGCGCAGGAGGGCACCGGCGAGCACCGGCGTGGCGACCATCAGGCCCTTCTGGGTGTGGTCGAGGGCCAGATCCTTGGCGATCTGCACGCCCAGCGGGCCGAGCAGCACCCACACCATGAAGGCGAGGTCGAAGTAGAGGAAGGCGGCCAGCAAGGTGGGCGTGTGGCCGGCTTTGAGGAATGATTTGCGGTCCATTTGAGGCTCCTGGTTACGAGTTCGGCTCGGCGGCGCTGCATTGGCGCTGCCATGACTTGATCGGGCGAGAAGGGGGCACGTCGTCGGGGGCGGCGGGGGAGACCACCTGGAAGCGGTCACCGCCCCCGGGACGTGTGGGTTACAGGTCGATGAACACGTCGCCGTGCTCGACCTTGACGGGATAGCGTTTCACGCAGCCCACATCCGGCGGCACCACCTGGCCGTCCTCCAGCTGGATCTTCCAGCTGTGCAGCGGGCAGGTGACGGTGGCGCCATGAACGATGCCCTGGGACAGCGGGCCGCCCTTGTGGGGGCACTTGTCGCGCAGGGCGAAGAAGGCGTCGGCGCCGTTGCGAAACAGCGCGATGCGGCCGTGGTCTTCGCTTGCTACCATGCGTGCGCCCAGCATGGGCACGTCACGGGTGGCGCAGATCCTTTTCCAGTTGCTCATGGCGGGCTCCTAAACCTTGATGGTTTCGAAGTCCCGCTTGAGCGCGCTGCCGGATTGGGCTTGGGCGATCGTCGACCACGGGTCCTTGTAGTTCTGGAGGGCGAAGAGCAGCGTGTCGTAGAGCGCCCTGCGCCGGTCGGCGTCGTCCAGCACGTGCTGGCGGATGTGATCCATGCCCACCCGTTCGAGGTAGTGGCAGGTGCGCTCCAGGTAGAAGCCTTCTTCCCGGTAGAGCTGGATGAAGGCGCCGGCGTATTCGAGCACCTCGTCGTCGTCCTTCACCTTGCAGAAGAACTGGGCGACCTCGGTCTTGATGCCGCCGTTGCCGCCGATGTAGATCTCGTAGCCCGACTCCACACCGATCACGCCCACGTCCTTGATGCCGGATTCGGCGCAGTTGCGCGGGCAGCCGGAAACCGCCAGCTTGACCTTGTGGGGGCTCCACATGCCGTCGAGCATCTTCTCGAGCTTTACGCCGAGCGCCATCGAGCGCTGGGTGCCGAAGCGGCAGTGATCAAAGCCGACGCAGGTCTTCACGGTGCGCAGGCTCTTGCCGTAGGCCTGGCCGGAGACCATGCCAGCTTTGGCAAGATCTGCCCAGATGCCGGGCAGGTCTTCCTTCTTCACGCCCAGCAGGTCGATGCGCTGGCCGCCGGTGAGCTTGACGGTGGGCACCTTGTACTTCTCGGCCGCGTCGGCGATGGCGCGCAGCTCGGCCGGGTTGGTGAGACCGCCCCACATCCGCGGCACCACCGAGTAGGTGCCATCCTTCTGGATGTTGGCGTGGGCGCGCTCGTTGATGAAGCGGCTCTGGGGGTCGTCGATGGCTTCGTGGGGCCAGGTGGAGAGGCAGTAGTAGTTGAGGGCCGGGCGGCAGGTGGCGCAGCCGTTGGGCGTCTTCCAGTCGAGGAAGCGCTGGGCGTCGGCCACCGACAGCAGCTTGTGCTCGCGGATCGCCTTGCGCACGTCGCCGTGGGCGTGGTCGGTGCACCCGCACACGGCCTTGTGGTTGGAATCCGCCGGCTGCCAGGCGCCGCCGACGGTCGAGGCGAGGATCTGCTCGACGAGGCCGGTGCAGGATCCGCAGGAGCTCGACGCCTTGGTGTGGGTGCGCACGTCTTCGAGGGTGAACAGCCCTTTTTCCTGGATCGCCTTGACGATGGCGCCCTTGCACACGCCGTTGCAGCCGCACACCTCGGCGCTGTCGGGCAGGGTGGCGGCGAGGCTGTTGCCCTTGTGGCCCACGTCGCCCAGGTGGGCGTTGCCGAACACCAGATGGTCGCGCAGCTCGCCCACGTCCTGGCCGTCCTTCAGGAGCTGGAAATACCACGCGCCGTCCTTGGTGTCGCCGTAGAGCACCGCGCCCACCAGCTTGTCGTTCTTCAGCACGAGGCGCTTGTAGATGCCCACGCCCGGGTCGTGGAAGACGATGTCCTCGGTGCCCTCGGCGCCCGAGAAATCGCCGGCGGAGAACACGTCGATGCCGGTGACCTTGAGCTTGGTGCTGGTCACCGAGCCTTCGTAGCGGCCGATGCCGTGCATCGCCAGGTGGTTGGCGCACACCTTGGCCTGCTCGAAGAGTGGCGCCACCAGCCCGTAGGCGGTGCCCCGGTGGGCGGCGCATTCGCCCACCGCATAGACGGCCGGGTCGTAGGTCTGCAGCGTGTCGGTGACGACGATGCCCCGATTGCAGTGGATGCCGGCCTTCTCGGCGAGCTCCACGTTGGGGCGGATGCCGGCGGCGAAGCACACGAGATCGGCGGGGATGGTGTCGCCGTCCTTGAAACGCACCGCGCAGACGCGGCCGGATTCGCCCTTCACCAGTTCGGCGGTCTGGGCCTGCATCCGGAACTTCATTCCCTTGGCTTCGAGCGCGCTCTGCAGCATCTTGCCGGCGGTGCGATCGAGCTGGCGGTCCATGATCCACGCGGCGTTGTGCAGCACCGTCACGTCCATGCCGCGCAGGGCCAGGCCATTGGCTGCTTCCAGGCCCAGCAGGCCGGCGCCGATCACCACCGCGTGGCGGTAGCGTGCGGCGGCGTCGATCATCTCGTCGGTGTCCTTGATGTCCCGGTAGGAGATCACGCCGGGCAGGTCGTTGCCCGGGATCGGCGGCATGAAGGGGGTGGAGCCGGTGGCGAGGAGCAGCCGGTCGTAATCCACGGTGATCGGCATGCCGTCCTTGCCGGTGGCGGTGACGGAGCGATTGCGGCGGTCGATCTCGGTGACCCTGGCGCCCAGGTGCAGGGTGATGCCGTTGTCGGCGTACCACTGCAGGTCGTTGAGGATGATGTCCTGAATGGTCATCTCGCCGGCGAGCACCGGGGAGAGCAGGATGCGGTTGTAGTTCGGATGGGGTTCTGCGCCAAACACGGTGATGTCGTACATCTCCGGGGCCAGCTTCCGCAGCTCTTCGAGGGTGCGGACGCCCGCCATCCCGTTGCCGACCATCACCAGTTTGAGTTTGCGCATGATTCCTCCGACGATTGATTCTCCCCGGGCCGGGCGCATGGGGCGCGCCGGAGCGGGCGTAAGCCTTGGGCAGGAGAGATCGTCGTTGATCGCGCGGTGGGGCCGCCGTTGGCCCGTGCGCGGCGCCGCGTCGTGGGGGACGGGCACACTGGCACCTAGTGTCAGGTTGCGGGCGGTGCAGCAAAAGCTCTATTGCCGCGGGCCCACATTCGATGGGTTACGCAAAGCAGCTATCGTGCCATCAACAAAAAACCCCGCTGGGCGGGGTTTTGGGTGGTCCGGCAGGGGCGGCGGGCGGCCGAAACTGCACCGCGCTGGTGCGCCTGGCCCCGTGGTGGGGCGTGGTTCAGAAGGCGGATTTCTTGCGCCGCAGCAGATAGGCGGCCAGGCTGCCGAGGATGGCGGCGAAGACCAGGAAGGACCAGTTGGCGATGGTGAGGTGGAGGAAGGTCCAGTCCACCACCGAGCAGTCGCCGGCGCCGCGGAAGATCATCGGCAGCGACGAGGCGAGGGGAAAGCTCTCGAGCATGTATTCGAGCCCGGGCCCGCATTCGGACACCGCCGGCGGGAACCACTGGATCCACGACTGCCGGGCCGCGACGCCGCCACCGGCGAGGGCCGCCACGGCCAGCAGCGCGGCGTAGCCGTTCTGCCCGCCATGACGCGGGTTGTGCAGCCCGGCGACCAGGCCGATCACGCCGCACACGGCCAGGGCATAGCGCTGCATGATGCACATCGGGCAGGGCTCGATGCCCTGAACGTGCTGAAGGTAAAGGCCGGCGGCGAGCAGGCCGGCACACACGGCAAAGAGTGACAGGGCGAGGAGACGGAACGGCGTGCGGGAAGGCATCAGCGTGTCAGGGGGAACGGACCGGCCGCCATTGTAGCCGGCCCGAGCCCACCAGGGGCGTGGTGCGCTCCCCGGGCTGCGGGATCAGCTCTTGCGGGCGAGGAACAGGGCGACCCGGGTGCCCGTGTCCACCAGCGCGACGCCCTGCAGGGTGCGCAGGGTCGGATCGTAGATGGCGATGCCTTCGAGGGTCTGGGTGCCGAAGGTGCAGGCGCCGCCCTGGAAGGTGAGGGACATCTGCATCAGGGTGGTGTAGTTCCTGGTGGGGGCGATGCTGCCGATGAAGGCGCAGTCGGGCGAGAACGCCACGCCGCGCATCAGGCCGTCGGCGCGGATGGTGAGCACGGTGGTGCGATCGGTGCCGGCGTAGGCGCCGATCACGTCGGCCATGCCGATAACCTGGGCCGTCGGCGGCCGGTAGGCTGAGGTGAAGCTGAAGTTGCGGCTGGCGTCCGCATCGTAGGTGGCGCTGCCGTTGTAGTTGCCGGCGCCATCGAGCGTGCCGGCGATGGTGGTCATGGCGCTGGCGTGGCCTTCCCAGCTGAAATCCACGGCGCGCAGGCTCAGGCTGGAGGCCGTGCCGCTGGCGCTGCCGATGATCACGCCGCCGGTCGTGGCGGGGTCGGAGACTGCGCTGTAAAGCTGGTATGCGCGACCGTCCTCGAACAGGATGAGGCTCTGGCTGCGACCGGTGCTGGTCGTGCCGCGCCACAGGCCGACGTTCTGGGTGACGATCGGGGTCGGCGTCAGAGGGGGTTCCGTGGTGCTGGTGGAGGTGCTGGTTGATCCGCCGCCACCACCGCCACCGCCGCAGGCGGCAAGGGCGAGGCTGAGGGTTGCGGTCAGTATTTTCGAAAACTTCATCACGGCACTTCCAGTCTGGTGGGCATCCGACGATGGGTGCCCGTTTTGGGATTTTGTGTCTTCCTACAAAATGCCTCGCCCTGAGCGCATGTGCCGTGAGCGATTGGGCGTCGGAGGGGGATTTGTCATTGTTTGACACGACGCAGCCAGATTCTTGGGACTGAAAACGGCAAAAGGGGCGCGAAGCCCCTTTTGATTCCTGCCGTGCGGGCCCCGGAGGGCCGCCCTTACTTGCTCTTGATCATCGTGCCGACGCCGTGGTCGGTGAGGATCTCGAGGAGCAGGCAGTGTTCGACGCGGCCGTCGATGATGTGCACGCTGCGCACGCCATTGCGCGCGGCGTCCAGCGCCGAGGCGATCTTCGGCAGCATGCCGCCGGAGAGGGTGCCGTCTGCGACCAGGTTGTCGATGTCGCGCGGAGTGAGGCCGGTGAGGAGCTTGCCTTCCTTGTCGAGCACGCCCGGGGTGTTGGTGAGGAGCACCAGCTTTTCGGCCTTGAGGATCTCGGCCAGCTTGCCGGCCACCACGTCGGCGTTGATGTTGTAGCTCTCGCCGTCTTCGCCGACGCCGATCGGGGCGATCACCGGAATGAAGTCGCCCTGGTCGAGGAAGGAGATCAGGCTCGGGTCCACCTGGGTGATGTCACCCACCTGGCCGATATCGATGAACTCGCCCGGGGCGTCCTTGTTTTCCATCATCAGCTTCTTGGCGCGGATGAAGTTGGAATCCTTGCCGGTGAGGCCCACGGCCTTGCCGCCGGCCTGGTTGATGAGGCTGACGATTTCCTTGTTCACGTGGCCGCCCAGCACCATCTCGACGACTTCCATGGTCTCGGCGTCGGTGACGCGCATGCCCTGGACGAATTCGCCCTTCTTGCCGACGCGGGACAGCATCGTCTCGATCTGCGGGCCGCCGCCGTGGACGACCACCGGGTTGAAGCCGACCAGCTTGAGCAGCACCACGTCGCGGGCGAAGCACTCCTTCAGGTGCGGATCGGTCATTGCGTTGCCGCCGTACTTGATGACGAGGGTCTTGTCCTGGAAGCGCCGGATGTACGGCAGGGCTTCGGCGATGATGGCGGCTTTCTGGGCGGGGGACAGGTCGGAAGTGTCGAGATGCTGGCTCATGGTTATCTGCGCGCAGGTTGGTTGCGGGTAGCCGCGATTGTAATGAGGGGGCCCGCAAACAAAAAGCGGGAAGATCGCTCTTCCCGCTTTCGAGAGTGAAACGGCGTATTGCGTGGTCAGTCGATGACGAGGCGCTTGGCTTGCGGCGCGGTCTTCTTCGGAAGCGACAGTTCAAGCACGCCGTCGGTGAATTTTGCAGAGGCCTTGCTTTCATCCACGTCCTGCCCGAGCTGGAAGCTGCGGGAAACCTGGCCGAAGTAACGCTCGGTGCGCAGCACCCGTTCGCCTTCCTTGGCTTCCTTTTCCTGCTTGCGCTCGGCGCTGATGGACACCACCGGGCCGTCGATATGCACGTGGATGTCTTCCTTCTTGATGCCGGGCAGTTCGGCGTGCACCTGGAAGGCGTCGTCCACTTCCTTTACATCGACCCGCATCTGGGGTGCTTCGGTGGCGCTGCCATATTCGACGGGGCGCACGAAGAAACCACGGAAGAAATCGTCCAGAGGGTCGCGGCGAGAAACGTTGCTCATTCGTCAGTCTCCTTTTTCCGGTTGCGGTCCTGAGGGCGCCTGCCCTCTCTGATGCGTATATAAGGTCGCCTCGGAGGCACTTCAAGCCCTGTCCGGGGATAAACTCCGGGGCCAGAAAAAGGAGAAGGAATCGCCATGGAATCGTGCCAGAACCCCGCCCCGACCAACATCTGCCCCGCCTGTGGCGCGGCCTTTACCTGCGGGATGAATGCCGGCGAGACAAGCTGCTGGTGTGCGGCCTTTCCGCCGATCCTGGCGGTGCCGCAGGACGAACAGACCGGCAGCTGCTACTGCCCGGATTGCCTGAAGAAGCGCATCGAAGCCGCCAAGGCTAGCCCGGCGTGCTGAGGCTGCGGGCGACGAGGCGGATGGCGTCGCGGTTGGTCCACGAGAAGACCTTGCCGGCGGCCTCGGCCCAAGGCAGCCAGCCGGCCGCGGTGTGCTCGTCCGGCGCAATGCGGGCGGGCACGATGGCCGGCACGCACAGGCTGAAGAGGTGTTCGGTGTTGTGGGTGACGCCGGGGGCGTAGCGCGCACGCCAGCGCTGGAGGATAGGGAAACGGTTGGCGAGCCGCCAGTCGATGAGGGCTTCAGGGGCCGCGTGGATGCCGGTTTCCTCGGCCACTTCGCGCAGCGCGGTGGTGGCCAGGGCTTCGTCGCCCTCCCGGCTGCCGGTGACCGACTGCCACAGGCCGGGGTTGCCGGCGCGTTCGAGCAGCAGCACGTCGAGCTGCGGGGTGTGGATCACCACCAGCACCGAGACGGGCTGCTTGTAGGGCTGGCTCACTCCAGATCCTGCAGCCAGTCCATGTTGCCGGTGGCGGTGCCGACGAGAGTCCAGAAGGGAATGCTGTCCTCGCGCCAGGTGTCGGCGGCGTCCTGGAAGATCGACAGGGCGGTGGCGAAATCGGTGGGGCAGGCGGCTGCAAAGGTGTCGGCGTGGTCGAGGACGATCACGTAGCCATCGGCGGCCATCCACGACAGGTCGGTCAGGCAGTCGGCCAAGGCGTCCCAGTTGTGGCCGTACCAGTCGGGAAACGCCAGCGCCTCGCCCACTGCGGCGAGGAAGGCTTCCTTGGTGGTGACCCGCGAGAGATCGACGCGGTGGATCGGATATTCGAGGCTTTCGGCGGCTTCCTCGATGGCCAGGTCGGCGGCGTAGGGCATGCGGAAGATCCCGGCCCTTTCGGCCCGGGAGAGCAGTGAATGGAAATGCGGTGCGCTCATGGCCTCACTCCCGGATCCGGCGGAAGCTGCGGTAGTGGTCGTCGGAGTAGTAGAACACCGTGGGCGGGTTGCCGCCGCTGACGATGCGCCGGGCACCGCGATCGCGGGAGCCGGGGGTGGTTACGGTGAACTCCCGGTAGTAGCCACGGGCTGCGTCGGGCAGGCGGCCTTCGCGGTTCTGGAAGGTGATGCCGTCGCGGCGGTAGGGGTAGGGGCCACCCTGGTGGATCAGGGCCAGGGTTTCACGGGCTTCCCGGGGGAGTTCGGCCACCGGGATGTTGTCGATCCCGTTGCCGCGCCAGTCGAGGAAGTCGCGGGCGTGCGCGCCGCCGGCAACCAGCAGCACGAGAATGAAGGCAAGGCGGAACAGGCGGGCAAGCATGGCAATGGGCTCGGCGTGAAACGGCTATGCCGCAAGTTTAGCAGCCGGCGCCTCAGGCATGGATGCCGTACCGCTTGAGCAGGGAGTAATAGTAGGCGGTGAGGGCCGGCAGGCGGCTGTTGCCCGGATCCTGCGCGCGGGCCCGTTCCATCATGCCGCGGGCCTGCTCGGCAAAACGCTCGTTCCAGCCGCAGTTCTCGATGTGCTTGAGCAGCGCCAGGGTGGCGTTGAACAGCACGTGGGTGTTGCCGGGCATGCGCCGGACGGCGCTCAGCATCAGTTGTACGGCGCCGTCGTAATCGCCGCCCTGGGCCTTGCGGGCGCCCTCGGAGACGAGATCCTTGACCTCGCCGTCGATCTGGCCGGCGAGCTGCTCGCCGAGTGCTTCCTTGCCGACATCCTTCAGCATCGCCTTGGCCTGCGCGACGGCGCGTTCGTCCGGGGCGTTGCGCATGATGTCGAGGACGACTTCGGTGCCGTGGTCGTCGAGCTGGCTGGCGAAGCAGGCACGGGCCAGCTCGCCCTTGAGCTTGGGTGACAGGGACTGGGCGGCACCCCGCTCTGCGAGGAGCGATTTGAGCGCGTCGCCGGCCCGCTGGGTGTCGCCCTTCTTTACATGGACGAGGGCGCTGGAGAGGGTGGAACAGTGGCGCGTCTTCTCCATCCCGGCCATGGAGCGCTCGAGGTCGCGGATCGTGGCTTCCGCTTGCACGGTGTCGCCCTTGCCGAGCTGGGCCTGGAGCAGGCGGACGTGGTCTTCGGGATCGCGGAAATCGGAATACTTGCCCTTGCGCACGACCTCGCTGAGGACTTTCTCGGCGCCTTCGTGATCGCCCGTCTCGATGGACAGTTCGCCCAGGCGGCGCAGGCGGCCGATCCGGTGGGGCGACAGGGCGGTGGCGCTGGCCAGGATGCTGCGGGCGGATTCGAGATTTCCGGCGGCTTCGCGGGTGCGGGCGAGCCAGTCGTAGGCATCCACGAAGAGGTCGTTCTCGCTCACCAGCGCCTGCAGCATGTCGGTGGCTTCGGTGAAGCGTTTCTGCATGTACAGCGTCTTCGCGAGGCCAAGGCGGGCCCACGGGACGCTGCGGTTCTCGAGGATGCGTTCGTAGAGCTGCTGGGCCGTGTCGGCCTGGCCGCTGGCCACATGGAGCTCGGCCCGCAGGCGCAGGAAATCCAGCGCCCACTGGGGAAACTTGCCTTCGGCCTCGGCGCAGTAGGCGATGGCGTCGGGCACGTTGCCCAATTCGATGAGCTTGTAGGCCGGCATGAAGGCGTCGCGTTTCTCGAGGGCGCGCAGGATGCGGTCGTGGAGCGTGTCGGCGGCGAAGGGCTTGAGGATGTAATCGTTTGGCGCGAGCTCGGCGGCGCTCACCACGCGTTCGTACTGGCGTTCTCCGGTGACCATGATGAACAGCGTCGCCAGGGGAATGATGCCGTTGTGACGCAGGTCTTCGAGCAGGTGCTGACCATCCTGGCCGTCACCGATGTGGTATTCGCAGAGGATCAGGTCGAAGCGAGCGTCCCGCAGCTTGCGCACGGCGACCCCGGCCGAGACGGCAAACTGGACCTTGGCGATGCCGCTCATGTTGAGCATGTTGCGGAGCTGCGTCCGCATGTTCGGATTGGCTTCGACGATGAGGGCGGAAATGGTGTCGAGATCGATCACGGAGGCTCGTTATGCATTGGATGGGCGCGGTCATCCATGCAAACGGCTGGAGAGGGTGATTCTTGATAGGCAGACCCAATAAAAAGGGGCAAACGACGAACCGTTTGCCCCGCTTTGGTGCAGCCTGACGGCGCGTCGATCAGGCGGCCGGCGCTTCCGGTGTCTTGGCGCGCAGGCGGATGTGCAGTTCGCGCAGCTGCTTCTCGTCCACCGGCGACGGGGCGTCGGTGAGCAGGCACTGGGCGCGCTGGGTCTTGGGGAAGGCGATCACGTCGCGGATGGATTCGGCGCCGGTCATCATCGTGACGATGCGATCAAGGCCGAAGGCGAGGCCGCCGTGCGGGGGCGCGCCGTACTTGAGGGCGTCGAGCAGGAAGCCAAACTTGGCCTGCTGTTCTTCCGGTCCGATGTTGAGGGCGGTGAAGACCTTCTCCTGCACTTCGGCGCGGTGGATACGCACCGAGCCGCCGCCGATTTCCCAGCCGTTGAGGGCGAGGTCGTAGGCCTTGGCGAGGCACTTGCCCGGATCGGTGGTGAGCAGCTCAAGGTGCTCGTCCTTCGGGCTGGTGAAGGGGTGGTGGCAGGCGGTCCAGCGCTTGTCCTCGTCGTCGTATTCGAACATCGGGAAATCGACGACCCACAGGGGTTCCCAGGCCTTGCCGTTGACGAAACCCTTCTCGTGGCCGAGCTTGATGCGCAGGGCGCCGAGGGCGTCATTCACCACCTTGGTCTTGTCGGCGCCGAAGAAGATCAGGTCGCCGGACTGGGCGCCGGTGCGCTCGAGGATGGTGCGCAGGGCGGTTTCGTGGAGGTTCTTGACGATCGGCGACTGGAGGCCGGTTTCATTCACCTGGGTGACGTCATTCACCTTGATGTAGGCGAGGCCACGGGCGCCGTAGATGCTGACGAACTTGGTGTACTCGTCGATCTCGCCACGGGTGAGGCTGGCGCCGCCCGGCACGCGCATGGCGGCAACACGGCCGCCCGAGGTGGCGGGGCCACTGAAGACCTTGAAGGCCACGTCGGCCACCGCGTCGGTGACGTCGGTGAGTTCGAGGGTGACGCGCATGTCGGGCTTGTCGGAGCCGAAGCGGGCCATGGCTTCCGCGTAGGTCATGCGCGGGAAGGGGTTGGGCAGCTCGACGGCCAGCACTTCCTTGAAGACGGTGCGGATCATCTCTTCCATCATCGCCGTGATCTCGGCTTCGGTGAGGAAGGAGGTCTCGATATCGACCTGGGTGAATTCCGGCTGGCGGTCGGCGCGCAGGTCTTCGTCACGGAAGCACTTGACGATCTGGTAGTAGCGGTCGTAGCCGGCCACCATCAGCATCTGCTTGAAGAGCTGCGGCGACTGGGGCAGCGCGAAGAACTGGCCATCATGCACGCGGGAGGGCACGAGGTAGTCTCGGGCGCCTTCCGGGGTGCTCTTGGTGAGCATCGGGGTTTCGATGTCGATGAAGCCCTGGGCGTCGAGGAAGCGGCGGAAGGCCATGGCCGTGCGGTAGCGCAGGATCATGTTCTTCTGCATCTGCGGACGGCGCAGGTCGATGACGCGGTGGGTCAGGCGGGTGGTCTCGGAGAGGTTTTCCTCGTCGAGCTGGAACGGGGGCGTGGAGGAGGTGTTGAGCACCTCGATCTCGTGGCACAGCACCTCGATCTCGCCGGAGACGAGGTTGGTGTTCTCGGTGCCACCGGGGCGGCGACGCACCTTGCCGGTGATCTTCAGGACGAACTCGTTACGGACCGATTCAGCCACCTGGAACATGTCGGCACGGTCCGGGTCGCACACCACCTGGACAAGACCTTCACGGTCGCGCAGGTCGATGAAGATCACGCCACCGTGGTCGCGCCGGCGGTGAACCCAGCCGCAGAGGGTGACGATCTGGTCGAGGTAGGCGGTCGATACGAGGCCGCAGTATTGAGTTCGCATGATGGGGTCTTTATTTCCTGGGAAAACGGAACGCGCCTGCCGGGCAGACGCGTTATTGATTCAGAAGGGCGGCGGCCGGCTTGAGCGCAGGTGGCCGGTTGGACGGTGGCGGCGAAACCACGCCCATCGAGATGATGTACTTGAGGGCCTCATCGACGCTCATGTCGAGCTCGATGGCATCCTTGCGGGGCAGCATCAGGAAGAAGCCCGATGTCGGGTTGGGCGTGGTGGGCACATACACGCTGACGAAGTCGTTGCCCAGATGGTGCGCCGCATCGCCGCCGGGCGAGCCGGTCTGGAAGCCGATGGTCCACATGCCTTCGCGGGGATACTGGATGAGCAGCGCCTTGCGGAAGGCCTGGCCATTGCTCGACAGCAGGGTGTCGGACACCTGCTTGACGCTGTAGTAGATCGACTTGACCACCGGGATGCGCGACAGCAGGCTTTCCCAGAAGCGCACCATGCGCTGGCCGACGAAGTTGGCCGCGGCCAGGCCGGTGGCGACGATGACCACGAGCGAGACGACCACCCCGATCCCCGGCACATGGAAGCCCAGGAGGGCGTCCGGCCGGAAGGTGGGCGGAACCAGCAGCAGGATCTGGTCGAGGGTCGTGATGATCCACGCCAGCACCACGAAGGTGATGACGAGCGGAATCCAGATCAGCAGGCCGGTTACGAAGTATTTTTTCATTCAGCGGTGGTCGGGCGCGTGTGGATCAGTGGCACGCGCAACTGCCGCCGCAGGGAGTGGGGGCGGGAGATTCGGACTTGGCCGCTTCCGTCTTGGGGCTGGCACCGGAGCCGCCCTTGAAGTCGGTGGCGTACCAGCCGTTGCCCTTGAGCTGGAAGCCGGCAGCAGAGATCTGCTTGGCGTAGGCTTCTGCGCCACAGGCGGGGCAGACGGTGAGCGGGGCATCGCTCATTTTCTGAAGGTGATCTTTTTGATGGCCGCAGGCGCTGCAGCGATACTCGTAGATGGGCATGACGAGCTCCGGAAAGTCGATTGGGACGAAGTTTAGCGCATCGCAACATCGGGCGAAACAAGCCCGCTACGGCGCAAATGGGGGCGAATCAGCGTGTTTCAAGCGCTGGCGCGGGGCTCAGAGCATTCCGAGGTAGGCGGTGGTGAGCGAAGCGCCCCAGAAAAGGGCCAGCAGACCCGCCGCCGCGAGGTAGGGGCCGAAGGGGATGGGAATCTCGCGGCCGTGCTGGCGCAGGACGATCAGGCCGATGCCGACGACCGCGCCGACCACCGACGACAGCAGGATGGTGAGCGGCAGGATCTGCCAGCCCAGCCAGGCACCGATGGCGGCGAGGAGCTTGAAATCCCCGTAGCCCATGCCTTCCTTGCCGGTGACGAGCTTGAACAGCCAGAAGACCGTCCACAGCGACAGATAGCCGGCCGCAGCGCCGACCACCGCGCTCTGCAGATCGGTGAAGGTGCCGCCGATGTTGAGGAGAAGGCCCAGCCAAAGCAGCGGCAGGGTGATGCTGTCGGGCAGGAGCTGGGTGTCGAGATCGATGAAGCTGAGGGCGATCATCGCCCACACGAAGACCAGTGCGCCGGCGGCCTGCAGCCCGAAACCGAAGTGGAAGGCCGCAAAACCCGACGCCACGGCGCAGAACAGTTCGATGAGCGGATAACGCGGGCTGATCGGCCCGCTGCAGTGACGGCATCGGCCGCGCAGCAGGACGTAGCTGACCACCGGGATGTTCTCGACGGCGCTGATCCCGTGGCCGCAGTGGGGACAGCGGGAGCGCGGCGTGGCGAGGTTGAAACGCGGCTGCTCGTCGGGGGATTCGCCCCGCAGGCTGGCCGCCTCGGCGAGCCACTCGCGCTCCATCATCACCGGCAGGCGGTGGATGACGACGTTCAGGAAGCTGCCGACAAACAGGCCGAGCAGCGTGCAGGTGGCCGTGAAGACCAGCGGGTCCGCAAAGACTTCCATGATGGGCGCCAGCTGGCGTCAGGAGACCACGGCGCCGATCTTGAAGATCGGGAGGTACATGGCGACGACCAGGCCGCCGATCACGACACCGAGGAACACCATGATGATCGGCTCGAGCAGCTGGCTGAGACCGGCAACGGCGTCGTCCACCTCGCGTTCGAAGAAGTCGGCGACCTTGCTCAGCATGGAGTCGAGCTGACCGGATTCCTCGCCGATGGAGACCATCTGGACGACCATGGTCGGGAAGACCAGCACGTTCTGCATGGCGACGGTGAGGCTGGTGCCGGTGCTCACGTCGGACTGGATCTGCTTGGTGGCCTGCCGGTAGACGACGTTGCCCGCAGCGCCACCGACCGAGTCGAGGGCTTCGACGAGCGGGACGCCAGCGGCGAACATCGTTGCCAGGGTGCGCGTCCAGCGCGCGATGGTGGCCTTGCGGACGACTTCACCGATGACCGGGATCTGCAGGACGATCCGGTCGACGGCGATCTGCATGGGTACCGAGTGCTTGTAGGCATACGATATTCCGATGACTGTGCCCAGGATGATGCCGAAAACGATATACCAGTAGGACACGAAGAAGTCGGATATGGCGATGACCATCATCGTCGGGGCGGGCAGGTCGGCGCCGAAGCTGGAGAACACCTTCTTGAATTCGGGGACCACGAACAGCATCATCACCGACACGACCAGCGCGGCGACCACGACCACGGCCACCGGGTAGAACATCGCGGATTTGATCTTGCTCTTGATGGCAAGAATCTTTTCCTTGTAGGTGGCGAGGCGGTCGAGCAGGGAATCGAGGATGCCGGCCTGTTCGCCGGCGGCGACCAGGTTGCAGAACAGCGCGTCGAAGTGGGCCGGGTGGCGGCGGAAGGCCTGGGACAGGCTGCTGCCGGTCTCCACGTTGGCGCGGACGTCGTTGAGCAGGCGGGCCAGGGACGGATTGCCACAGCCCTTGATGGCGATGTCGAAGGATTGCAGCAGGGGCACGCCGGAACGCATCATCGTGGCGAGCTGGCGGGTGAACAGCGCGATGTCCTTGTCGGTGATGGAGCGGCCGCGGGAGAAGGCCTGCTTGCGGATCTTCTGGGTGAGGATGCCCTGGCGGCGCAGAACGGTCTGGACGACGGTTTCCGTCGTGGCGCGCATTTCGCCACGGATGATCTTGCCGGTCTTGTCCTTGCCTTCCCAGACGAACAGGTGTTCGCGGGCGACGTTCGTGGTGCGGGCAGGGGTCTTCTTGGGTGCAGTGGCCATCAAATATTTCCGCGTGAAGCGATCACTCGTTCGTGCAAGCGAGGACTTCGGTCAGAGAGGTGACCCCTTGCTTCACTTTCAGCAGTCCGGACTGGCGCAGATCCCGGACGCCCTCGATCTGGGCCTGGGCAGCGATGTCCATCGAGTTGCCGTTCGTCATGATTATACGTGCGATCTCTTCCGAGATCGGCATCACCTGGTAAATGCCCAGCCGCCCCTTGTAGCCTGAGCCCTTGCAGCGTTCGCAGCCCTTGGGGCCGTAGGGCTGCCATGTGCCGTCGATGTCTTCTTCCGCAAAACCGGCGGAAATCAGGGCTTCGATCGGGATGTCGACCGGCTGCTTGCAGGTGCATAGCCGGCGGGCGAGTCGCTGCGCCGTGATCATGATCACCGACGATGCGATATTGAACGGCGCGACGCCCATATTCTTTAGGCGTTCGAGGGTCGACGGGGCGTCGTTGGTGTGGAGGGTGGACAGCACGAGGTGGCCTGTCTGGGCCGCCTTGACCGAGATTTCGGCGGTTTCTAGGTCGCGGATTTCGCCGACCATGATCACGTCCGGATCCTGGCGCAGGAAGGCGCGCAGGGCCGACGCGAAGGTGAGGCCGGCTTTCTCGTTGACGTTAACCTGGTTTACGCCCGGCAGGTTGATTTCGGCAGGATCTTCGGCGGTGCTGATGTTGACGCCGGGCTTGTTGAGGATGTTGAGGCAGGTGTAGAGCGACACCGTCTTGCCGCTACCGGTCGGGCCGGTGACGAGCACCATGCCGTAGGGGCGGGACACCGCGTCGAGGAGGGCGGCCTTTTGATCGGGCTCGTAGCCGAGGGCGTCGACGCCCAGCATGGCGGAGGTCGGATCGAGGATCCGCATCACGATCTTCTCGCCGTGCAGGGTGGGTAGGGTCGAGACCCGGAAATCGATGGACTTGTTCTTGGACAGCACCAGCTTCATCCGGCCGTCCTGAGGGACGCGCTTTTCGGAGATGTCGAGCCGGGAGATGACCTTGATCCGGGCGGCGATCTTTTCCTTGAGTACCAGCGGCGGCTGGGCGATCTCGCGCAGGATGCCGTCGGTACGGAATCGGATGCGGTAATACTTTTCGTAGGGCTCGAAGTGGATGTCCGACGCGCCTTCGTTGATGGCGTCGATCAGCAGCTTCTGGATGAAGCGCACCACCGGCGCGTCGTCCACCTCGGAGGCGCTTTCCTCGATCACCGGCGCATCCGCCAGGCCGTCCTGGCCCAGCAGATCCATGTCGAACTCTTCGCCGGTGAGATCCTTCAGCGCGGTCGAGGCGCTTTCGGACAGGCGCTCGACGAGGGCGATGAGCTTGGGCGCCTCGACCACCACCGGGTCGACGGCCAGGCCGGTCTGGAAGCGGATTTCGTCGAGGATGCGCAGGTTCGACGGATCGGCCAGGGCCAGGGCCAGGCGGTTGCCGCGGCGGCCGAGGGCGACGACCTGATGCTTGAGCATCAACTTGCGGTCGATGGCGTCGATTGCCAGGTGGGACTGTTCGAAGGCGGCGAGATCGAGCGCCGGGGTGCCGAAGGTGTCGGCCGCGAAACGCGCCACGTCGTTGGCGCTCATCAGCCCCCGGTTGATGACTTCGAGGACGAAATCATTGGGGTTCCCCGATCCGGACGTGCACTGCAGGGCCTCGGCTTCGAGAAGCCGGCCGTGTTGTACGAGGGCACGGGCGAGGCCGCTCAGAGCGGCTTGGGGAGTGGCTGACATGCCGGAGCGTCTGTGAGGGTGATCGGCCTTGAACGTGCCCGGATCATGCCGTCAGGGCGATGGCTTGTAAAGCCGCGACACGTTTTATGGCGACTTTTTCGCAGCAGAGCGGAATATTCGCACGTTCTTGATGCGACGGTCCTCGGCCTGGACCACCTCGATCGGAATGCCGGCGATCTTGACCGACACGCCCGCCTCGGGAATGTCCTGCAGGTGTTCGAGCAGCAGGCCGTTCAGCGTCTTGGGCCCATCGACCGGCAGATTGAGGCCCAGCCGGCGGTTGAGGTTGCGCAGGTGCTGGCTGCCATCGACGATCACGCTGCCGTCCTCGCGCCAGGTGAGCTTGTCGGCGGCGTCCGGCGCGCTTGTGGTGAACTTGCCGATGAGCTCCTCGATGATGTCTTCAAGGGTGACGAGGCCGAGGAGCTCGCCGTATTCATCCACCACCAGCCCGAGGCGCTCGCGGTTCTCCTGGAAGAACTGCAGCTGGGAATACACCGGCGTGCTGGCCGGAATGAAATACGGCTTCGACAGCATGCCGCGGATGTCGGCGGCGGACAGGCTGTGGTCGAGGGTCTGGCCGAGGATGCGGCGGACGTGGAGGATGCCGATCACCGCGTTCATCTCGCCGTCGAACACCGGCAGGCGGGTGTGGTAGCAGGTGGCGAGGTGGCCCTGGATGACGTCGATGGGCTCGGCGATGTTGACCGCCTCGATCTGGCTGCGCGGCATCATCACGTCCTCGACGGTGATGTCCTCGAGCTCGAAGAGATTGACCAGGATGCTGCGGTGCTTGGGCGGGATGAAGGCGCCGGATTCGAGCACCATCATGCGCAGCTCTTCGGTGGACAGGCTGTGGGCGTCCTGGCTCGCGTTCGGTGAGAGACGCAGCAGGCGCAGCAGCCCGGCGACGAACAGATTGACGAACCACACCACGAAATAAAGGCTCTTGAGCAGCCCCGAGAGCGGGTAGCTGACGAAGCAGGCGAGCCGGTTGGCGTGGTTGGCGCCGATCACCTTGGGGGTGATCTCGGCGAAGACCAGGATCAGGAAGGTGACCGCCAGGGTACTCACGCCGAGCACCCATTCCTCGCTGCCGAAGAGCTGGATCGTGATGACGCTGACCAGGGTGGCCGAGGCGGCATTCACGAGGTTGTTGAAGAGCAGGATGATGCCCAGCAGCTTGTCGGTCTGATCGAGGAGGTCGAGGGCCAGGCGGGCGCCGCGGGAGCCCTGGTTGGCGGCGGAGCGCAGCCGATAGCGGTTGGCCGCCATCATGGCCGTTTCGGCCATCGAGAAGAAACCGGAAAGCGCCAGCAGCGCGACGAGGATCGCCGACTGGGCCGAAAGGGGAATGGCGTCCAAGCGGAGCGGGATCGGTTGGGGAACCGGGCCGAGTATTCAGGCCGGGTCGGGCCTTGTCAAGCCGCGCGGCCCAGGAGCACCTCGGCCACGAAGCGGCTGCCCACGTAGGCGAGCATCAGCGCGATGAAGCCGGCGAGCGTCCAGTATTGCGCCTTCTTGCCGCGCCAGCCCTGGAAATGCCGGCCCACCAGCAGGCTGCCGAAGATCAGCCACGAGATGATCGCGAAGACCGTCTTGTGATCGAGCCGGAAGGCCTTGCCGAACAGCGCCTCGGAGAACAGCACGCCGGAGCCCACGGTGAGGGTGAGCAGGACGAAGGCGATGCCGATCAGGCGGAACAGCAGGGTTTCCATCGTGAGCAGCGGCGGCAGCGCGGCGAAGGCGCGGGTGAGGTGGGCGCCGTGCAGCCGGCGCTCGGCGACGGACATCAGCATGGCGTGGAGGGCCGCCAGGGTGAACAGGCTGTAGGCCAGCATCGCCACCACGAAGTGGGCGCGGAACAGCGGGGCGCTGGCGTTCTCGAGCACGTGGGCGCCGGGGAAGAAGGCCGGCAGCAGCGAACAGACGGCGGCGACGGGCATGCCGAGGGTCTGCAGGCCCTCGAGCCGGGCATAGAGGCTCTCGATCCAGTAGAACAGGATCGCTAGCCACAGCATGAGCGACAGGGCGAGGCTGAAACCGAAGTGGATGCCCTCGGCCGAGAAGAAGGTGCTGTTGAGCGCGAACCCGTGGGCGACGAGGGCCGCGAGCATCAGCACGCGCTCCTTGGGCTGCAGGCCCTGGCGCGGGGCGGAGGTCGGCGCGATCCAGCGGGTGTGCCAGAAATGCACGCCAAGCAGCGCGTACAGGGAGGCGGGGAGGAGATGAAGTAGAATCGCGGGCATCTTCGAAGTTTACCCCAAGCCCTCGGCTACAAACCATCATGCTGGATAACCTCACGACGCGACTTGCCAAAGTCGTAAAAACCCTTCGCGGCCAGGCTCGCCTGACCGAAGACAACATCCAGGACGCCCTGCGCGAAGTGCGCATGGCGCTGCTGGAGGCCGACGTGGCCTTGCCGGTGGTGAAGGATTTCATCGCCCGGGTGAAGGAAAAGGCCGTCGGCACCGAGGTGATCAGCTCCCTCACCCCCGGCCAGGCGCTGGTGGGCGTGGTGCACCGCGAACTCACCGACCTGATGGGCGGCGCCCACACGGGGCTCAACCTGGCCACCCAGCCGCCGGCGATCATCCTGATGGCCGGCCTGCAGGGCGCGGGCAAGACGACCACCACCGGCAAGCTCGGCAAGATGCTCACCGAGCGGATGAAGAAGAAGGTGCTCACGGTCTCCACCGACATCTACCGCCCGGCGGCTATCGCCCAGCTGCAGACGGTGGCCCAGCAGGCGGGCATCGAGTTCTTCCCCTCCACGCCCGACCAGAAGCCGGTGGACATCGCCCTGGCCGCCGTCGATTACGCCCGCCGTCACTACTTTGACGTGCTGCTCGTCGATACCGCCGGCCGGCTCGCCATCGACCAGGTGATGATGGAGGAGATCCAGGCTCTCCACGCCACGGTCAAGCCGATCGAAACCCTGTTCGTCGTCGATGCGATGCTCGGCCAGGATGCGGTGAACACCGCTCGCGCCTTCAACGACGCGCTGCCGCTCACCGGCGTGGTGCTCACCAAGCTCGACGGCGATGCCCGCGGCGGTGCGGCGCTGTCGGTGCGCCACGTGACCGGCAAGCCGCTCAAGTTTGCCGGCGTCGGCGAGAAGCTGGCCGGACTCGAGGAGTTCCACCCCGAGCGGATGGCCAGCCGGATCCTCGGCATGGGCGACATCCTGTCGCTGGTCGAGGACGCCCGCCGCGGCGTGGATGAGGAGAAGGCCAAGGAGTTTGCCCAGAAGCTCAAGAGCGGCAAGGGCTTCGACCTCAACGACTTCAAGGACCAGCTCGGCCAGATGAAGAAGATGGGCGGCCTTTCCAGTCTGCTCGACAAGCTGCCGGCCCAGTTTGCCCAGGCCGCGGGCCAGCTCCAGGGCGGTGTCGAGGACAAGGCGGTGCGCCGCATCGAGGGCATCATCAACTCGATGACGCCGCTTGAGCGCGCCAAGCCGGAGCTCCTCAAGGCCTCCCGCAAGCGCCGCATCGCGGCCGGCGCGGGCGTGACCGTGCAGGAGGTCAATCGCCTCCTCAGCCAGTTCGAGCAGACCCAGAAGATGATGAAGCAGTTCTCCAAGGGCGGCATGCAGAAGATGATGCGGGCCATGAAGGGCCTGATGCCCGGCGGCGGCCTGCGCTGATTGCCGGCCGGCTCCGCCCGGAGCCGGCAAATCCTGTTTGCCGCTGACACGTGGCCGTGGGAGGTGAAGCCGATGAAGTCCGACGACGATCGCTGGCGGCTCGCCGTCGAGGCTTCGGGCGACGCCCTGTGGGACTGGTGTCCTGCTGACGGCTGCATCTTCTCGTCGGCCAGGCTTGGCGAACTCCTCGGCCTGCCCGCGCCCGCGAGCGCCATCGACTGGCGCAGCCATCTCCATCCGGACGACCGCGACAGCGTGCTCGCCAGCCTCGACGAATGCCTTGGCGCGGCGGGTAAGGGGTTCGACGCGGAGTTCCGGCTGCGCTGTCGGAAAGGCCGGCACCGCTGGTTCTCCGCCCGCGGCGGGGTGGTGGCGCGGGATGCGGCGGGGGCGGCGGAGCGCTTCGTGTGCGTGCTGCGCGATGTCACGGTTGCCTGCGAACAGCGCGAAACCCTGCAGGCGTCCGAGCGCCTGTGGCAGTTTGCCCTCGAAGGTCATGGCGACGCCCTGTGGGACTGGACCCTCGACACCGGGATGATCAACATCAGCCCGTCCTTCCGCGCCATCACCGGATGGCCGGACGGCGCCGCGCTACGGGGCAACGACATCTGGCCCGAACGCATCCATCCGGAAGATCTGCGCAAGGCGATGGCCGCCTTCAATGCCCACCTGTCGGGCGGACGGCCGATGACCGAGGTGGAGTTCCGCCTGCTGGTGAGTGACGGCACCTACCGCTGGGTGGCGCTGCGCGGCAAGGTCATGGAGCGCGACGCCCTCGGCCGGCCGTCGCGGATGATCGGCACCGTGCGCGACGTGCACGATCACTACCTCAGCATCGCCCGCGAAAAGCGCCAGGAGCGCGAGCTGGCCCGCGCGGCGCACCTGATCCACCTGGGCGAGATGGCCTCGGTGTTGTCCCACGAACTCAATCAGCCGCTCACCGCCCTGCGCAATTTCTCTGGTGTGGCCCTGCGCCGTCTCGAGGAGCTGGGCCCGGCCGGCAACCGCATCGCCGAACCCCTCAAGATGATCTCCGAGCAGGCCATGCGGGCGGGCGACATCGTGCATCGGGTGCGCGGCTTCGTGCGCCGGGGCGGGCTCAAATCCGCGCCGGTGGCGATGAACAAGGTGGTGCAGAGCGTCGTCCGCTTTGCCGAGTTCGAGGCCCGGGCCCACGCGGTGCAGCTGCTCCTCCAGCTGGCCGAGCCGCTGCCGCTGGTCAATGGCGATCAGGTGCAGCTCGAACAGGTGCTGAGCAACCTCGTCAAGAACGCCATCGACGCCATGAGCGCGGTACCCTGGTCACGCGACCTTGTGATTCGCACGCAGGTCGACCACGATGGAATGGTCGGGGTGGCGGTGATCGATTGCGGCGAGGGGCTCGCCGAATCCGTTCGGCAGGACCCTTTCGCCCCCTTCGCCACGACCAAGCAGGATGGGGTCGGGCTGGGTCTGGCGATCTGTCGCACGATCATCGAGAACCATGGCGGACGAATGTGGGTCGAATCCAGTGATGCGCAGGGTACGACCTTCTGCTTTGCCTTGCCATCGATGCCTGCCGCCTGAGCGGGCACAAAAAAAGAAGCGTCACCAAACAAGAATAATGAGACACCTGGCAGGAGACAAATCATGGACGCGCCGCTCGTGTGCGTGGTGGATGACGATGATGCCGTCAGACTCTCCATCGGCCTTTTGATCGAAACCCTTGGCTTGCCGGTGCGCAGTTTCGCCAGCGCACTGGATGTACTCGAAGACTCCGAAGTGCTGGCAAGAGCCCACTGCCTCGTCCTGGACGTGCGCATGCCCGGGCTCTCGGGCGTTGGCCTGCAGGAACGCCTGATCCGCCTGGCCCATACGGCGCCGATCATCTTCGTGTCCGGGCATGGCGACGTGCCGATGGTGGCGCGGGCGATGCGCGACGGTGCCTTCGACTTCCTCCAGAAGCCCTTCAACGAGCAGGTGCTCCTCGATCGCGTCCAGGAGGCGGTGCAGGTGGCGGCCCACCGACGACGCATGGAGGCCAGGCGAGCCGACATCCAGCGGCGCCTCGATACCCTCACCCTGCGCGAGCGCGACGTGATGGAGGGGATGGTCGCCGGCCGGCTCAACAAGCAGATCGCCGAAGACCTCGGCATCAGCATGAAGACCGTCGAACAGCACCGGGCCCGGGTGATGGAGAAGCTGGAGGCCGACTCCCTGGCCGCGCTGGTGCGCGTGGTGGTGCGCACGGAGCGGGACGACAGCTGAACCTCCGAGCGGGGCGCCTCAGGGTTTTCCCGGATGCGCGAAGGGGAAACGCCGGATTTGGTGGAAACACCTTATTTGGCAGAATCCGTCCCAATGGCTGACGCTGCATTGCACAAAAAATGACGGGTGGAGGAGACTTCCGTCCTGATGCAGACCGGTGCCCCGATCAATTAAGGAGAATCTATGTCGATGCAATTCGGTCCGTTTCAGGACGCTACGCTGGAAAACCTGATCGAGCTGGGCCAGACCCTGGCAACGCAGGTCGAGAAGATGACCCGTCTGCAGGTCGAGACCGGCCTCGAGTCATCCCGCGAGGCCATGGCCGCCACGCAGGCCCTGCTCGCCGTGAAGGATCCGGAAGGGCTCGCCAGCTGGCAGGCCACCTACCTCCAGCCGAATTTCGACCGCGCCGCCGACACTGCCCGCCAGCAGTACGCGGTGCTGATGGAGACCCGCGAGATTCTCGCCGACGCAGTCAAGCAATCCACCGCCGACGCGACCCGCCAGATCCAGGGAAACCTGGACCGCCTGGCCGAGGGCGCGCCCGAAGGTTTTGCGCCGCTGTTCCAGGCCATCCGCAAGGGCCTCGACACTCAGAACGCGGCGTTTGAATCGTTCACCAAGGTGGCAGACCAGCTCGGCGGCATCGCCGAAGCCAATCTGCTGGCCATCAAGGATGTGGCCGTGCCGGCGCCCAAGGCGCGCAGCGCGGCAAAGCGCAAGACCGCTGCCTGACCGGCCGCTCGCAAACACAGGGTTCAAGGGTATTTGGCCGCATCCTCCGGGATGCGGCCATTTTTTTGTCTGAGCGCTTCGCGCTACCATCGCGCCCCATGACGCAAGACGACCTTCACGCCCGGGCCTGGCAGGCCCTGATGAATTCCGCGCCGGATGAAAAATCGGCGCTCACCCACCGCCTTCACGATGACTGGCGCGCCGGCCGGATCGGTGTGCCGCCGGCCAGCCCCGAACCCGTGCAGCCGGTAGACGACCCCGGCCGCCCCAAGCGGCCTGAACTCATTGCCCACACCTCGGTGCCCCGCCGCAAGCCGAATACGCCGGAAGGCCACGCGGCGCTGCTGCACGCCATCGCTCACATCGAGTTCAACGCCATCAACCTGGCGCTGGATTGCGTCTATCGCTTCCGCGATCTGCCGGCGGATTTTTACGGCGGCTGGCTGCAGGTGGCGGCCGAGGAGGCCTACCACTTCGGGCTGGTGTGCGAGCGGTTGGCCGCCCTGGGCCACGCCTACGGGGATTTTCCGGCCCATCGCGGGCTGTGGGACATGGCCGTGAAGACCGCCGACGACCCGCTCGCCCGGATGGCGCTGGTCCCGCGGGTGCTGGAAGCGCGCGGGCTGGACGCCACGCCGCCGATCGTGGCCGGGCTCAGGCGCATCGGCGACGAGGCGACCATCGGCGTGCTCGACATCATCCTGCGGGACGAGATCGTACACGTGGCGCTGGGTGACCGGTGGTTCCGCCACTTCTGCGCCGAGCGCGGGCTCGACCCCGAACCGACCTACCTGGCGTTGATGACTGACTTCGACGCGCCCTGGCCGCCCAAGCCTTTAAACGCCGAAGCCCGCCGGAAGGCGGGCTTCAGTGAGGCCGAGATCATCCGGCTGGAAGGCGGCAGGCCGCGCCGCGCAGATCAGAGCGAGCCGTAGGAATGCAGGCCTGACAGGAACATATTGACGCCGACGAAGGCAAAGGCGGTGACGACGAGGCCGATCACCGCCCACCAGGCCAGCATCGCACCGCGCAGGCCTTTGGTCAGGCGCACGTGGAGCCAAGCGGCGTAGTTGAGCCACACGATGAAGGCCCAGGTCTCCTTCGGGTCCCACTGCCAGTAGGTGCCCCAGGCTTCGGCGGCCCACAGGGCGCCGAGGATGGTGGCGATGGTGAAGAAGGCGAAGCCGATGGCGATGGCCTTGTACATCACGTCGTCGAGCACTTCGGGGGCGGGCAGGCGGCTGGCGAGGATTCCCTTGCGCACCAGCAGGTCGGCCACGCCGATCATCGCCGCCAGCGCGAAGGCGCCGTAGCCGATGAAGTTGGCGGGCACGTGCACCTTCATCCAGTAGCTCTGCAGTGCGGGGATCAGCGGCTGGATCTCCTGAGCCTCGCGGGAGAAGGTGTACCACAGCAGGAAGGCCACTGCCGCCGAGATCACCAGCAGCACGAAGGCGCCCATCCGGCGGGTGGCGTAGCGGCCTTCGTAGTACAGATAGAGCAGGGCGGTGATCAGCGAGAACAGCACGAAGACTTCGTAGAGGTTGCTGATGGGGATGTGGCCGACATCGGTGCCGATGAGGTAGCTCTCGTACCAGCGCACGAAGAGGCCGGTGGTGCCCATCGTGGCGGCGCTCCAGGTGAGGGCGGAGCCTGTCTTCTCGGCGAAGTCGGAGCGGGTCAGGAGGCCCAGCCAGTACGCGCCGGTGGCGATGAAGACCAGCGCGCTCATCCACATGATCGCCGTCTGGCTGGAGATGAGGTACTTGAGGAAGAACACCTTCTCGGCCCGGGCGAGATCGCCCTGATACAGGCTGATGCTGGCGAGCGCCAGCGCCGTCGATACCGCCAGGAAGAGCCGGAAAGGCTTCCAGGCCCAGCCGATGGCGGCGATCGCCGGCACGGTGAGCACCAGGATGAGCTTCTCGTAGATGTCCATGAAGCCGCCGTACTGGCGCAGCGCAAAGGCCGCGCCGCCCGCCAGGGCGAGGGCGAACAGCCAGTCGCCGGGGCTCACGCGGCGGAGCAGGGCGCTGTTGTCGGTGTGGGCAATGTCCATGAATTGGCCTCTTGGGAACGATTGGGGGCCGGTCAGGCCGGTGTTGCAGGTTTGAGGGCGGCGGCAAGGCCGTCCCGATGGCGCCGGAAGGATTCTTCCACGTCCATCGACTTGCGGTTGGAGCTGAGGGCGATGAGCGCCTCACCCGAGTCTTTGATCAGCACGAAGAGCCGACGTTCGCGGATGTAGAGCATTGCGAACACGCCCAGCACCAGCAGCAGCGAGCCGAAATAGACGATGGGCTTGCCCGGCGAGCGGGTGACCTGCAGCACGGTGGCGCGCACCTCGTCGAAACCCGCCAGCTGGAAGAACACCGGCGCGCCGTAGTGCAGGCTGTCGCTGGTGGCGTTGAGGGTGTCGCGCACCAGCCGGCCAGCGGCGCCATCCAGCGTGATGGCGGGCAGGCCGGCGTCGGCGCGGGCGAGCTTCCAGGCTTCCCAGGTGGCGCCTTCGAGGATCTTGATGAAGACGTCGGCGGCCTTGTCGCGCTCGGCTTCGGGGATGGTGCTCTCGATGAACTTGCCGAGGCTCTCGAAACCGCCGATGGCGAAGAGCTCCAGCGTCTTGCGGGTGGTTTCTTCCATCCGGCTTCGCACCGAGGCGTCCATCTGGCCCACGGCGGTGGCGGCAAAGCGCCGGGCGAGTTCGGCGTGACGGGATTTGTCGATCAGCTGGCGGCGGATCATGAACCAGCTGTCGGGCTTGCCGTCGGCGTCCATCGGGATGCGCATGAAGCGGAACTGGGCGGAGGGCGAATCGCGCATGCCCGAGAGCATGTACCAGGCGCCGTCCTGCTGGATGGGCTGCATGTAGGTCTGGTATTCGCGGGCCTGGCCGGCGGAATCCCGCAGCTTGTACTGGAAGCTCGGGCCGACGTTCTGCATGTCCTTCTTGGTGGGCGACTTGGCGCCGCTGCCCAGGTGCTTCTCGAGGTTGGCCATGGTGCCGGCCTCGGCGGGCTGGTCGCTGGCCATGTTCTCGATGTTGAAGGCGCGGAAGCTGCCGAGCTCGAGGGTGTGGTCGAGGCCGGCAGTGGTCACCTTCACGGAGTCGCCGATGGCGCCTTCCAGCGGGAAGTCGTTACGCGCACCGGGGCGCAGGTCGTGGGCGACGAGCTTGAGCTTTGTTCCACCGTCCTCGAAGCTCGCCTGGTACATCATCACGCCATCGAACTCGAAGGGCTTGTTCACCTCGATGGTCTTCTCGACGGATTTGCCGCTGGCGTTGTCGGTGATGATGATGTCGCTGGCGAAGCGCTTGGGCATCCCGCTCTCGTAGTGGTCCAGGTGGAACTTCTTGAGGGACACGCTGAAGGGCAGGTCCTGCAGCAGGATGCCGTCCTGCACGTTGAGGACCGCCACGTTGGCGCTCTTGCCCTCGGGGATGAACACGTTGCCGCGGAAGCTCCAGTTGTCGAGCCCGAGCCGGCTCTCGGGGCCGATGTCGGAGATCAGCTGGTTGCCGCTGGTGACCACCTTGCCGCCCATCGCCATCTGCGCCTTGAGGGGCAGGTTGCCGTCGAGCAGGCCGCCAAGGCAGATCAGCACGATGGCGGAGTGGGCCAGGAAGTAGCCGATGCGTGACCAGCTACCCTGCTTGGCGGCAAGGAGCACGCCGTCGCCACGGGTGTTGCTGCGGGCGGTGAAGCCGGCGCGGGTGAGGTAGGCGCTGGCGGCGGCCTGGGCCTCGGCGGCGGGCAGCGCGCAGGGCACCCGGTCGTGGTGCTGGAACTGGGCGAGGGAGTTTTCCTTGGCGTGCTCGCGGAAGCTGCGCATGTCGAGCAGCATCGGCCGGGTCTGGCGGACGATGCAGACGCTGGTGGAGATCACCAGGAAAGCCAGGATGGTGAGGAACCAGACCGAGTTATAGACCGCGTAGAGGCCGAGCTTCTCGAAGATCGGGAACCAGAACGGGCCGAACTGGTTGAGGTAGTTGTTGTAGGGCTCGTTCTGCTTGAGCACCGTCCCGATGATGGAGGCGATCCCGAGGATCGTCAGCAGGCTGATCGCGAAGCGCATCGAACTGAGCAGTTCGTAGAGTGCGCGGGAATTGCTGCGGTGTCGCATGGGTGGTGTCGGGCAGAAGTGCGAGGGAATAACGGTCGGGACCTGCGTTGCCGGCCGCGGATTGGAACGGAAAAAGGGGTGGCCTAGACCACCCCTTTTTTATAGCTGCCAGGCGCCGGAAAGCGCCTTGACTCAGCGCAAGCCGGCGGCGTAGTCGGCGACGGCCTTGATTTCCGGATCGGTCATCTTGAGGGCGATGGTGCGCATCATCTTGGCCGGATCGTTGGCACGTTCGCCAGCGCGGAAGGCCTTCAGCTGGGCTTCGGTGTAGTCGGCGAACTGGCCAGCCAGACGCGGGTACTGGGCGGGCAGGCCGGCACCGGCCGGGCCGTGACAGGCCGCACAGGCCGGGATGCCGCGCTTCAGGTCGCCGGCGCGCCACAGGCGCTGGCCGAGTTCGATGGAGGCCTTGTTTTTGGCGGCTTCGGGATTGAGCTTCTGGCCGGCGAAGTAGGCGGCGAGGCCCTTCATGTCGTCGGCGGAGAGGGCTGCAACCATGCCACCCATCACGGCGTTGGCACGTTCGGCCGGCTTGCCGCCTTCGCTCTTGAAGTTGGTCAGCTGCTTGTAGAGGTATTCCGCATGCTGGCCTGCGAGTTTCGGGTTTGCGGGGATCTGGCTGTTGCCGTCGGTGCCGTGGCAGGCACCGCAAACCTGTTCTGCAGTCTGTTTGGCCTTGGCCAGGTCAGGCTGGGTAGCAGCCTTGTCTTGGGCCTGAACCGCGCCGGTGGCCAGAAGCAGCGAAAGCAGCAGGGAACGCTTGATCATGATGTCCTCGGAAGCCAAGAATGTGGATGTCTCAAACCTGCTATTCTATAGCAATTCCAGCCATTTGCGCGATGCAACGACACTGCGTCGTGCCCGTCAGTTCCGCCCCATGTCCCTCTTCAGAAACGCCCAGTTCGAAATCTCCATCGCCAAGCCGAGCGGCCTGCCGCCGCCGAACGGGCCGGAAGTCGCCTTTGCCGGCCGCTCCAACGCCGGTAAATCCAGCGCGATCAACACTCTGGCCAACCACACCCGGCTCGCCTTCGTCTCCAAGACGCCGGGCCGCACCCAGCTGATCAACTTCTTCCGCCTGCAGAACGGCGCGGTGCTGGTGGATCTGCCGGGCTATGGCTATGCCGAGGTGCCCGAGGCCGTGCGTCGCCAGTGGCAGCACCTGCTCGAGGACTACCTCACCAAGCGTCCCAACCTCGTGGGGCTGGTGCTGATCATGGATTCGCGCCATCCGCTCAAAGACCGCGACCGCGTGATGATCGGCTGGTTTGCCCCCAGCGGGCGGCCGATCCACTGCCTGCTCACCAAGAGCGACAAGCTCACCCGCAGCGAGGGGGCGGCCACCCTGGCGGCGGTGCGCAAGGAGCTTGCCGCCTACGGCGAGCAGGTGACGGTGCAGCTCTTCTCCAGCCTCAAGAAGACCGGCATGGAGGAGGTCGAGCGAGTCGTCGGCGCGTGGCTGGCGCCTGATCCTGACACGCTTTGACATTTCTGGCCGCCGAAGCGCGGCGGTGCGTGAAATGACACCGGATTCCGGAAGGGATTCTGTGCTATCAATCGCAATCCCCCGCGCGCTGCCTCCGCTGCTCCAGTCGGCGGCGCATGCCGGTGAGGAATTTTCCGTTTCCACTTTCCGATCTGCCATGGAACTCCAACCCGTCATTCTCTCCGGTGGCTCCGGCACCCGCCTGTGGCCGCTGTCCCGCGAACAGTACCCGAAGCAGCTCCTGGCCCTGGTGGGCGACGAGACGATGCTGCAGGCCACGGCCGGGCGGCTCGCCGGCTTCACGGGGCGTCTGCCGGTCGCCCAGGCGCCGATCGTCGTGTGCAACGAGGAGTACCGCTTCGTCACCGCCGAGCAGCTGCGCTCGGTGGGCCGCAGCAGCCGCAACATCGTGCTCGAACCTGTCGGCCGCAATACCGCGCCGGCCCTGGCCCTGGCCGCGCTCGCGGTGCAGGAATCCGACCCGGTGCTGCTGGTGATGCCGGCCGACCACGTGATCCGTGACCTCGCAGGCTTCCAGGCCGCCATCGACGCCGGCATCCCGGCCGCGCTGGAGGGCGCCATCGTAACCTTCGGCATCGTCCCGGATCGCGCCGAGACCGGCTACGGCTACATCCGCTTCGGCGCCGAGCGCCCGGACGGCAGCAAGGCCATCGCCGCCTTCGTCGAAAAGCCCGACGCCGCCACCGCCCAGCGCTATCTCGATAGCGGCGAATACCTCTGGAACAGCGGCCTCTTCATGGTGCGCGCCAGCACCTGGCTCAAGGCCCTCGCGGCGCTGCAGCCCGCCATGGCCAAGGCCTGCGACGCCGCCTGGCAGGGCGGAGCGCGGGACGCGGATTTCGTGCGGGTGGATAAGGAGGCCTTCGTGGCCTGCCCGTCGGATTCGATTGACTATGCGGTGATGGAAAAGCTTGCCGGTGCCGTCGAGCTGGGGATTCCCGGCTGCGTCGTGCCGATGAGCGCCGGCTGGTCCGACGTGGGGGCGTGGGATGCGCTGTGGGACATCGCCGATAAGGACGGCAGCGGCAACGTCGCCCGTGGCGACGTGTTGTTTGAAGACAGCCGCAACACCCTCGTCTATGCCCAGGACCGCATGGTCGCCTGCGTGGGCCTGGACGACACGGTGGTCGTCGAGACGCCCGATGCGGTGCTCGTCGCCCGCAAGGACAAGACCCAGAACGTCAAGCAGATCGTCGCCGCACTCAAGCTCGAAAAGCGCAGCCAGGCCTCGGCCCACCGCAAGATCCACCGTCCGTGGGGCTGGTACGACTCCATCGACGCCGGCGGGCGTTTCCAGGTCAAGCGCATCGTCGTCAATCCCGGCGCGCGCCTCTCGCTGCAGATGCACCACCACCGGGCCGAGCACTGGATTGTGGTGAAGGGCACCGCCGAAGTCACCAACGGCGAGAAGACCTTCCTGCTGGGCGAGAACGAATCGACCTACATCCCGCTGGGCCACGTGCACCGGCTGGCCAACCCGGGCAAGCTGCCCCTCGAGATCATCGAGGTGCAGTCGGGCAGCTACCTGGGTGAGGACGACATCGTCCGGTTTGAGGATACCTACGGGCGGGGTTGAGGCAGAAAGGGCGGGGCTGGCCGGTCAGGTCGGCTCGGCCACGAAGCCGAAGCGGCTTGCCACTTCGGCCTGCCGGATGCGCCCGACGGGCAGCGTCTGGCCGGCCCAGGCAAGGCTGATTGGCGCGTCGGCGGATTCGAGATCGCCATCCAGATGGGCGCAGAAGGCGGCCAGATCCCGGTCGTCCAGCAGGCCGATGCCGTGCTCGGAGGCGAGCAGCAGGCTGCCTTCCTCGTCGAACCATGCCCCTGAAACCGCGGTCACCGGCTGGCCAGTGTGGGTTTCGAGACTGTCTGGCGCCGCGAGGTGCAGGATCGTCGGGGTGTAATCCAGATCCACGAAAACCTGTTGCGGCCCGTTCTGGAAGAACCAGCGGCCGTCGGCCGTGGCTTCGAAGTTACGATTGATGAAGCCGCGCAGGCCCGGATGGCGGATCGGGCCTTCGGGCACGCACCACTCGCCACGGCGTGACAGCCGCAGCCAGCCGGTGCACGACGGCACGTCGGGCCACTTGGCGAGGGCCAGCCGGACGGCTTCATCCATGGCGCCGCTCCGCCACGCTTACCAGAGCTTCCACCAGGCCTGGGGCTCGGCTTCCGTGCCCTTGCCGGCGAAGTAGCGGCTGTTCGGGAAGTTCTGGCGCATCACGCGCTCGGCGTCCTTGCGCAGCTCGGGCATGTTGAGGGCGTCGTAGCTCTGCACCAGCAGGAACAGCGCCTCTTCAACGGCCGGCGACTGGGGGAAATCCTTGATCGTCGCCTGGGCCCGGTTGGCCGCCGCCACGTAGGCGCCGCGCTTGTAGTAATAGCGCGCCACGTGCACTTCATGGTTGGCCAGCGCATTGACCAGATAGCGCATGCGCAGCTGGGCGTCCGGCGTGTATTTGCTGTCCGGGAAGCGCTGGCTGAGTTCCTTGAAGGTGGCGAATGCTTCGCGGGTCGCCTTCGGGTCGCGCTCGGACAGATCCTGGTTGGCGAGGGTGCCCAGCATGCCCAGGTCTTCGTTGAAGTAGGCGAGACCCTTCAGGTAGTAGGCGTAATCAACGTTGGCGTGATTGGGGTGCAGCTTGATGAAGCGGTCGCAGGCGGCGACGGCGGACACCTGCTCGCCCGACTTGTAGTACGCGTAAGCCACCTCAAGCTGGGACTGCTGGGCGTAGCGACCGTAGGGGTAGCGTGCCTCGAGCTTCTCGAACATCTTGATGGCGCGCTCCCAGGCGCCATCGTTCATGGAATCCTTGGCTTCAGAGTAGAGCTTTTGGGCGTTCCAGCCGACGGTTTCGTCGACCTGATCGGGGAGGCCGCAGCCGGCGAGCAGCAGCACGCCGACAAGCGTTAAACTACGCAGGGTGAAATGCGCCATCGAAAACTCATTGGAAGAAGACTGGCTCGATTATAGCCCAGTCGATCCTTCCCATTCCCCCTCGTCCGCGAGCCCTGTTCCTCTGCGCGAATCGATCCCCGACGATTGCGCCGGAATGCGCGTCGACCAGGCCCTCGCCCGGCTTTTTCCCGAGCATTCCCGCAGCCGCCTGCAGTCCTGGCTCAAATCCGGCCGGATCACCATCAACGGCGCCTCGCCCGATTCCAAGACCAAGGTCTGGGGCGGAGAAACCGTAGCGGTAAGCCCCGAGCCCTCCGAGGCGATGCTCGCCGAGCAGGCCGAGGACATCCCGCTGCAGGTGATCTTCGAGGACGACACCGTGATCGTCATCGACAAGCCGGTGGGGCTGGTCGTCCATCCCGGCAGCGGCAACTGGTCCGGCACGTTGCTCAACGCGCTGCTGCATCACGGCGCGGGTTTTCGTGATTTGCCCCGGGCGGGCATCGTCCATCGCCTCGACAAGGACACCAGCGGCCTGCTGGTGGTGGCCAAGACCCTCGAAGCTCAGACCGATCTGGTGCGCCAGCTCCAGGCTCGCACCGTCAAGCGCCACTATCTGGCGCTGGTGCACGGCGAGCCGCAGCCTTCCGGCGAGGTCAATGCACCCATCGGCCGCCATCCGGTGCAGCGCACCAAGATGGCCGTCGTGCCCGGTGGCCGTGAGGCGCTCACCCGTTACCGCGTGATCGAACGCTTCGCCCGCGCCACCCTGGTCGAATGCGAGCTCGCCACCGGTCGCACCCATCAGATCCGCGTACACATGGCCCACATCGGCCACCCGCTGGTGGGCGACGCCACCTACGGCAAGGCCAAGAGCGCCGATCCGCGGCTCGACGCCTTTCCGCGTCAGGCGTTGCACGCCTGGCAGCTCGGCCTGATCCACCCCAAAACCGGCGAAGCCTGCCGCTGGCAAACACCGTTGCCGGCGGATTTTGACGGGCTGCTTGAAACCCTGCGCGGGAGCGCCAAGCCGTGAGCGACGCCTGGATCGTGCCCGACTGGCCTGCGCCCGCCCGGGTGCGGGCCCTCTCCACCACCCGCGCTGGCGGCGTGAGCGTGGCGCCTTACGACAGCCTCAACCTCGGCACCCACGTGGGCGACGCTCCGGCGAGCGTGGCCGCCAACCGGGCGCAGGTTCGGCGCATCGTGCCGTCCGAACCGGCGTGGCTCAATCAGGTGCACGGCACCGCGGTGGTGGATGCCGCCTCGGTGGCTGGCGTGCCGGATGCCGACGCGTCGGTGAGCCGCACGCCCGGCGCGGTGTGTGTGGTGATGACCGCCGACTGCCTGCCGGTGCTGCTGTGCGACCGTGCCGGCACCGTGGTGGGCGCGGCCCATGCCGGCTGGCGCGGGCTCCATGGCGGGGTGATCGAGGCTACCGTTGCGGCGATGCAGGTGGCGCCGGCGGATGTGATCGCCTGGCTTGGTCCGGCCATCGGGCCGACGGCCTTCGAGGTGGGCGACGAGGTGCGGGCGGCTTTTGTGGCCGCCGACGCCATCGCCGACGCGGCCTTCAAGCCGGCCGGCCAGCCTGGAAAGTGGCTCGCCGACATCTATCTGCTGGCTCGTCAGCGGCTGGCGTCGCTGGGCGTCACCGCGGTTTATGGTGGTGATTGCTGCACGGTTTCCGAGTCGCGGCGCTTCTTCTCCTATCGTCGGGATGGCGTCACCGGACGCATGGGCTCGCTCGTCTGGCTTGCGTGAGCCGTCGCCCGCCGTGACTGGCGGTATACTTCCCGGCCCTTTTTGATTCGAATGACCATGACGCCCCTCGCCTGGATTGTCGTAATGAGTTTTGCCGGCGGGCTGCTGAGCGTGGCGGTGGCATCCGTTCTCGCCTTCACGGCCCGACCTACCTGGGTTCCGGTGCTGATCAGCTATGCCATCGGCGCGCTGCTTGGTGCGGCCTTCCTTGAGGTGCTGCCCCACGCCATCGAGGCCGCCGAAAGCCCCGAAAAGGCCGCGATGAACGTGCTGGCCGGGATCATGCTGTTCTTCGTGCTCGAAAAACTGGTGTTGTGGCGCCACTGCCATGACGAAGGCTGCCAGGGGCACGAGCCCCATGACCACCATGGCCACGGCGGCCATGAACACGACCACGGCCGCAGCGGCCTGCTCATCCTGATCGGCGACACCTTTCACAACTTCGTCGACGGTGTGCTGATCGCCGCCGCATTCGTCGAGAGCACACCCCTCGGGATCGTCACCGCGCTGGCGATCATTGCTCACGAGATTCCGCAGGAAGTCGGCGATTTCGTGATCCTGCTGCACTCCGGCTACAGCAAGACCCGCGCGCTGGTGTTCAACCTGTTGTCGAGCCTGGCCACACTGGTGGGGGGCATCCTGGCCTATGTGGCGCTATCCCACATGCAATCACTGGTGCCGGTGTTTCTCGCGCTGGCTGCCGCGAGTATGATCTACGTCGCGGTAGCCGATCTCATTCCAGGCCTGCACAAACGAACGGAATTGCGCGCCACCGCACAGCAGGTATTATTGATCGCCGCCGGCATTGCCTCGATCGTCCTCGCTCACCCCCTCGCGGAGAGCGCGCTCGGCTGATCTTCGGCGGCGGGCAGGCGTACCAAACAGCCAGAGAAACAGGGAGAGCGGCGCAAGGCCATAAAAGAAAAAAGTCAGCACCCCACCCACGATGGTGGTCTCCGCTGCGGTAGCAAGCAGCGCGACGTAAAGCCAGGCGATAGCAACGATATACATACCCGAATTCTACTCGGCGCGACGAGGCCGGGGTGAAGTGCGGCTTGGTGCGAATGCACCCCGGCAAGCGGGGTGATTCCGCCGGCCTACGATTGGTCGGGCGCGCGTCCGACGACACAACGAGGAGAGCTGGATGTCCGTTACACCCGAGCAGTCTGCCGAAGCGTTGCAAGGCATGTTCAAGTTCGGCCAGTCGATGGCTGCGAATTTTTTCGATTTCCTCTCCAAGCAGGGCGCCGCGTTCCAGCAGGTTGCCCCCGCCCAGGCGCCGCAGCTGCCGCTGCCCGAGGCCGAGGAACTCGCCCGGCTCCAGAAGGAACTCGCCGAATCCCACGCCCGCCTGTGGGCCCACATGTCCCAGGTCAAGCCGGGTGAGCCCGCCGAGCCGCTGGTCAAGCCGCCCGCCGGCGACCGCCGCTTCAACGCGCCCGAGTGGTCGTCCAGCCCGGTCTACGATTACATCCGCCAGGCTTATCTGCTCAACGCCGATTACGTCGCCAAGGTGGCCGACGCGCTGCCGGTGGCCGATGGCCGCACCAAGGCCCGGATGCAGTACCTCACCCGTCAGTACATCGACGCGATGGCCCCGTCCAACTTCGCGGCCACCAACCCCGAGTTCATCCAGTCGGCGCTCGAGACCAAGGGCGAGAGCATCACCCAGGGCATCAAGAACCTGATCGGCGACATGGAAAAGGGCCGCATCTCGATGACCGACGACTCGGCCTTCGAGATCGGCCGCAACCTGGCCACCACGCCGGGCTCGGTGATCTACGAGAACGAGCTGATCCAGCTGATCCAGTACGCGCCGCTGACCGAACAGGTCTACAAGACGCCGCTGCTGATCGTGCCGCCGTGCATCAACAAGTTCTACATCATGGATCTGCAGCCGGCGAACTCGCTGGTGCGCTTCATCGTGGAGCAGGGCTTCACGGTGTTCCTGGTGTCCTGGAAGAACACCAAGGAATCCGAAGCCCACTTCGGCTGGGACGACTACCTCGAGAAGGGCCCGATCACCGCCCTGCAGGTGGTGCGCGACGTCACCAAGGTGGACAAGCCCAACGTGCTCGGCTTCTGCGTCGGCGGCACCATCCTGTCGTCCTCGCTGGCAGTGCTGCGCGGCAAGGGCGAAGACCCGGCCGAGAGCCTCACGCTGATGACCACGCTGCTCGACTTTGCCGACGCCGGCGAGATCGGCTGCCTGGTGGACGAAGCATCGGTGGCCGCCCGCGAAGCGTCCATCGGCCGCGGTGGTGTGTTCTCCGGCCGTGAGCTGGCCCAGGTGTTCTCCAGCCTGCGTGCCAACGATCTGATCTGGCAGTATGTGGTCGGCAACTACCTCAAGGGCAAGACGCCCGAGGCTTTCGACCTGCTGTACTGGAACTCCGACAGCACCAACCTCTCCGGCCCGTTCATCGCGTGGTACCTGCGCAACATGTACCTCGAGAACAACCTGCGCGTGCCGGGCAAGCTCGAGATGCTGGGCGTCAAGGTGGACATGGGCAAGGTCGATCTCCCGGCCTACCTGCTGGCCACCCGCGAAGACCATATCGTGCCCTGGACCAGCGCCTACCTGGTGCGCCAGATCCTCGGCGGCGAGACCACCTTCGTGCTGGGCGCCAGCGGCCACATCGCCGGCGCCATCAACCCGGCCTCGAAGAACCGCCGCAGCTACTGGACCAGCGATTCCACCGCCTCGGTGCCGGAAGAGTGGCTCGAGACCGCCGTCGAACAAAAGGGCAGCTGGTGGCTGCACTGGGCCGAATGGCTCAAGCAGCGCAGCGGCGAGATGATTGCTGCCCGCAACAAGCCGGGCAACGCGAAATACAAGGTGATCGAAGCGGCACCCGGGCGTTACGTCAAGGAAACCGTCTGATCGCACCGCAGCACCCCCTCGGGGCTTGATCCCCGGGGGAGAAAATCAAAAAAAGGTCGGCAGCGAGAGGAATAACGGGGGGCGTTGCCGATTTCAGCTTACCCCCGCACTCACATTTTGAGGGAGAGAGACATGGCACGTGTAGCACTGGTTACTGGCGGTATGGGCGGTCTGGGCGAATCGATCTGCATCAAGCTGGCCGCGCTCGGATACAAGGTCGTCACCACCCACTCGCCGGGCAACGCCAAGGCGGCCGAATGGCTGCAGACGATGAACAACATGGGCTACGGCTTCAAGGCCTACCCCTGCGATGTCGCTGATTTCGACTCGTGCAAGGCCTGCGTCGAGCAGATCACCGCCGACATCGGCCCCGTGGATGTGCTGGTCAATAACGCCGGCATCACCCGCGACATGACCTTCAAGCGCATGACCAAGGCCGACTGGGATGCCGTCATCCACACCAACCTCGACAGCGTCTTCAACATGACCAAGCAGGTCATGGACGGCATGGTCGAGCGCAAGTGGGGCCGCGTCATCAACGTCTCCTCGCTCAACGGCATCAAGGGCGCTTTCGGTCAGACCAACTACGCTGCGGCCAAGGCCGGCATGCATGGTTTCACCAAGTCCCTGGCCCTCGAAACCGCCAAGTCCGGCGTGACCGTCAACACCATCTCCCCGGGTTACATCGGTACCAAGATGGTTCTGGCGATCCCGCAGGAAGTCCTCGAAACCAAGATCCTGCCCCAGATCCCGATGAGCCGTCTCGGCAAGCCGGAAGAAATCGCGGGGCTGATTGCCTATCTCGCCTCTGATGAAGCGGCATTCGTGACCGGTGCCAACATCTCTATCAACGGCGGGCAGCATATGTTCTAATAAGCTTTTCGCACCGCAACAAAAGAAGGAAAGTAAAAATGTCTCAACGCATCGCCCTTGTAACTGGTGCCGTCGGTGGCCTTGGCACCGCTATCTGTAAATCCCTTGCCGCTGCGGGCGTCCGCGTGGTCGGGAATTTCTTCCCTGGCGACCCCGCCAAGGACGCCTGGGTTGAAGCTCGCAAGGCGGAAGGCCTCGATATCCCGCTGTACGGTTTCGACGTCTCCGACTACGAGCAGTGCAAGGCGGCCGTTGAGGCGATCACCAACGAAGTCGGCCCGATCGACATCCTGGTGAACAACGCCGGTATCACCCGCGACAAGTTCTTCCCGAAGATGGAAAAGGGTCAGTGGGATGCGGTCATAGCGACCAACCTCACCAGCCTCTTCAATGTGACCCACACCATTTCCCCGAAGATGGCGGAACGTGGCTGGGGCCGCATCATCAACATCTCCTCGGTGAACGGCGTCAAGGGTCAGGCTGGTCAGACCAACTACTCCGCCGCCAAGGCCGGCGTGATCGGTTTCTCCAAGGCGCTGGCTGCTGAGCTGGCCACCAAGGGCGTGACCGTCAACGCCATCGCTCCGGGCTACATCGGCACCGACATGGTCATGGCGATCAAGGAAGAAATCCGTCAGGGCATCATCGACACCGTGCCGGTCAAGCGTCTTGGCAAGCCGGAAGAAATCGGCGCTGCCGTGGTCTACCTGGCTTCCGAGCTGGCTGGCTACGTCACCGGTGCCACCCTGAACGTGAACGGCGGCCTGTACTACCAGTAATCGGCTGCAACAAGCGTCACAAGGCCCCGCCGTATGGCGGGGCTTTTTTTTGCGCACCGCAGTATAATCTCCGGAGGCGAGTCTATCGCCGCCGAGGAGAAAACACAGATGGCCGATCAGATTCGCCTGATAAAAAAGTACCCAAACCGCCGCCTTTACGACACGCAAACCAGTTCCTACATCACGCTCGCAGACGTGAAGGAACTCGTTCTTGATCATGGCATCTTCCAGGTCGTTGACGCCAAGACCGGCGAAGACCTCACCCGCAACATCCTCCTGCAGATCATCCTCGAAGAGGAAGCCGGCGGGGCGCCGATGTTCACCAGCGACTTGCTGTCCCAGATGATCCGCTTCTATGGCAACGCCATGCAGGGGATGATGGGCAAGTACCTGGAAAACAACATCAAGGCCTTCACCGACATGCAGGCCAAGCTGCAGGATCAGGTTCGCTCCGTGTACGGCGAAAACGCCACGGTGAGCCAGGATCTGTGGGCGCAGTTCCTGAACTTTCAGGGCCCGGCCATGCAAAGCATGATGGGCGCCTACATGGAGCAATCCAAGAAGATGTATGCCCAGATGCAGGAGCAACTCGACAGCCAGACGCGCAACCTGTTCTCCGGCTTCCAGTTTCCGACCTTCGGTGCGCCGGGTTTCAATCCCGAGAAGGGTGAGGCGCCGGGTTCCGGCGGTGATCCCAGCGACGCCACCAAGAAGTGATGTCCCGGGCCGCGCACTCGTCGCGGCCCTTGTGTTTTATCCACCGGTTTTTCCTGACGCATGACCCAATCCAGCAAGCAGGGCGCCGCCCCGAAAGTCGGCTTTGTTTCCCTTGGCTGCCCATGAGCGGTGCCATCTATACTTTTGCTGGTGTCGTTCGTTTCTCTTCGGTCGGCGGGGGGCTTGGCACGATCACGTGTTGGCTTGGGCTGTGCTGAGTACCGAACCCTAGGTGTTTGTCTTGTGCGGGCGTTTGGCGAGTCGGATTGACCTTTTTGGCGGCGGTTTGGTCAAACCTCAGTGTCGAAGAAATTTACATCGACTCTTGCTGGTTTGTCGGGTATCTTGCGATTTTGCTAAAGCAGCTTTGATATTATCAAATATGGTGTTTTTTTCGCGTGTTTTGCTGGGTTGTGCGACTTCGGCTTGAAACTTGCTTGTTTTTTAGCGGATTTAGATGCGCTTCGGGAGTCAAGAGGTTAGGTCTGGTGGTAGTAAGCGTATGGTTGTTATCTAGATTGAATTTTATGCTAGCATTCCATAACCAAACATTCAGGCGCTGTTTTTCGAGGTCGAGAGCTTCGCTTGCTCAAGTAAGTGAAGGCTTTGGCCGTTACTGACATAGCTAAGGTGTGTCAGTTGGTGAACGTGGTTGCGTGGCACTAGAGTGCGCGCGGTTCCGCTTGTCATCGCAGCTATTGTGAGCTGCGTTCATTATTTGGTGACGTGTGATGTCGGGAACGGAATTTTGGTCTGCTGAGAGCCTTCGGTTCACTTTTTTTTACTGCGAAGATGCTCCTGATGAGCTAAAGCCGTCATGGGCGACACTTGTTGGTGAGCAGCCTGCGAACAGGACCGAGAGACGTTCTCAGCAGGTCGTAGAAGAGGATGGGGTTTGGGAGGACATGTCGCTCGTCGTCGCGTCGTCTCCAGGGCGTATCGACGTGATGGCGCGAGAACTTAACTCCAGTTCCGGTTTTCCTGTGATCGGTGAGTTCGAGAGTACATTGGCGCGCTTTAGGTCGTTACTTGCGCAGATTGATTTCAGCAAAGTTAATCGTATTGCTGTGGGGGGGGTTTTGCTCCATCCTGAGCCAGATAATGCGAGTGCATACGATACGCTTGGAAAATTTCTGCCGAATATTAAATTCGATGCTGAGTCGCGCGAGTTCTTTTATCAGATTAATCGGCCGTTTGGAGTGGAGGTCGAGGGGTTTGATGATTTTAAGTTTAATAGTATTAGACGTTGGTCTGCCGTCCAGCTTCAGCTATTAAGTCTTGAAGGAAGCTCAGTTTATACGAAAGTTTCAGTTGCCTCTAGGCTCGAGTTGGATGTGAACTCGCCAGCAGATGTTGAACTGTCGAGAACAGTAGGTGCTGCATCTCGGGCCCTTGAGATTGTTGTGGATAATCTTATTGAAGTCGCGAGGGGAGGTTGTAATGCGTGATTTTTCTCCTGTTGCTTACGGTGATGCGATCAGAAGCAATTTGATCTCGTCTTTAGATTATTCTTGTGATGACTTTGGTGGTGATAGAGTTAATCTGAGTGGGCTTTTGGCAGTATTTGTAACTGATAGTTTGGATGGTGGTAATCGCTGCAGTCCTCGGCCAATAATTGTCAAAGTCCAGTCCGTGTCCAATAAGGATATCGTTGGGTCGCTGGGTACATGGGCTAGGTGTATTGCTTCGTCTTCATCTTCGGTTCTTGAAAGCGTTGATGCGTCCAGTAACGCCAAGTTTCTGAGAGAGCTGTATTCTCGTTCGTCATTATTAAGAGATACTAAGTATACGTTGATGTCTTTTGTCTTTGATCGGGTGGAAGGAGCTTTTGCCGAGCGAGATCTGAAGACAGTTGATGATATTCTTTACTCGTATGAGCCTTCGCAGTCGATTGATATCGTTTCTGTCGGGTTGCTTCGTGCTACTTTTCGGGCTAACAAGAGGTTAAAGTCTTGGGATGCGTGTCTTGCTCGTGTGATTAAGCATCTGAGCGATTCGGGAAAAGACTGGAGGCGGCAGTTAAGGGGGCTGCTGGGTGTTAATGATTCGATTGTACTCGCCGCAAACTCGACCGTTCTCTGAAGTCTCTTACTTCGGTGTAGCTATATCCGGGAATGATGAGCAGAGGCACATAGGGCTTTTGTGTAATGCCAGTCCCGGTGCTAATCCAAAATTTGTGCATCTTGCCTTCCATTTTAGGCTTAGGTGCGACGATGCTAATGGTGATGCAGGTTGTTGGATTGACTGTAGCGGGGCCTTTGATGAAGATGAAAGAATTAATTTATCATCATGGGCTGTGAAGGTTTATGAGAAGAATGGCCGTAAGATTCCCTATGGGTTTCCCTATTCGTCGGATATGTCTCAGTTCGACGAGTCCGGAAAGTTTTCCGATGTCTCGCGTGGGGCCGGTTTGACGTGTGCGACCTTTGCGCTCTCTATTCTCGATCTTGCTGGTTACACCGCGGTTGATTCTGCGAGTTGGGAGGTGCGTGGAGATGATGTTGTTTGGCAGTTAAAAATAATCTCCGAGTTGGCTAAGGATCGTGAAAACCATCCAGAGTTGTATGTCGATTACCCAGAGCAAGATCAGTTTGCTCATGTAGGCATTGCTGTACGAATGAGGCCTGAGGAGGCGGCGGCAGCTATCGGGGGCTATGAAGGCGTTCCTATGGCTTTCAGTAAAGCGAGAGTCCTTGGTGAGGATGTCATTCGGCAGTTGCTGAATGGGGCCGTGCCGTAACTTTTTTATGTGTGGATCAGCCGCCAGCAATAAAGCTCGCGAACGCGGGCTTTATTGCTGGCGGCTGATCTTTTTTCTGTGGGTTCAGGCGGCTACTTTGGAGGGTATCGGAAGTCACGGTGGATTGGTGGGCACGATGAGGTGTCCGTGGTCATGTGCTGAGTCATGAGCGCGGTGAGTTCCGCGTCGGTGACGGCTTCCGGGTTGATCCAGCTGTGGCGGCCCATCGCGCGGCCGGCGGCGAGCTTGGCTTTCATCGCCTCGGCGAATCGATCGACGGCGTCGTCGTCGGGGTGTTGGGCGATCCGCAAGCCGGGCGGAAGGTTGGGGTAAAGCCCGGCCGGTGGCTTGAGGCGGAAAGGGGGGGGCGTCTTGGAAATGCTCGAGTGCTGCGGAAATAATGCCGGGGCTGGCTTTTCGGGCGTTGGGGGGAGGGTCGGAAAGAGCGGCGGGCGGCTTGATCTAAACGGCGAGCCGGTCGGGGGTGGCGTCGATACCGGCTGTTTGCAGCGGGCTTGTGCCTTTGATGAGGCCCGGCGGCGGCCCCTTGAGGCGATCCCGGATGCCTTCAAGAAAGAATTTTTCAAGCTCGTTCTGCGCGTTTAAAGCGTCCTCGACGATCTCCCGGGCGTGCTCGTCGATCAGGCTGCAGACGACGCTCGGGTCGGTCAGGGGTTTGCTGACCTGTCCCCCCGTCGCGTGCATGTAGACGAGCGGGACGGCGTCGAGCAGGCGGCCGTAGTCCGATAATTCCCGCTGCACCTGGTCGAGATTGATCTCGCCAAACGGCGCGACAATGTCAGCCCAATACGTGCGCCAGTCCTCGTAATAATCGGCCTCTCGCGCGAACGGCGCGGGCGGCTTGACTGCGGCGGCGATGCCGGACGCGTTCCGCGTGATTGCCGCGGCGATGGTGGCGCGGGCGATCTCGAGATCGCTCCGGGGGGTATTGTCGGGTTTCATGGTTGGGCCTTTCGGTTGGATCAGGCGGCGGCCTGGTGGTGAGTGGGCAGGCCCGGCGGGGTCGAGTGCACGACCAGATGACCGGAGCCGCGAAGGAAATTCGTGTGGACGGTGAGGGCGACTTTCCACGCCTCGCGGGCGACGGCGATCCCGGCGTCGATGACGTTGCCGTCCTCGTCGATGATCGCGAGGCGGGCGGGCTTGCCGTCGCGGGTGGTGGCGGTTAGTCCGCTGTGGATCGTGCCGGCGAGCTGCGCGTTTTGAAGTTCGGGGGCTGTCGGTTTCATTGCTGGTCGTCCTCGTTGTCGGGGCCTTTGATCTCGTCGAGCCATTGGTCGCAGCATGCGAGGCAAAGGCGGTAATCGCCCCAAAACTCGCCGTCGACGCGGGCGCGCTCATGCCGGTAGCGGTCGCCCGGCTTGATGGTGTGACCGTCTCGGCGCTCGGGGAGGGCGTAACAGGGGTGTTCTTTGCGGGCGGTTCGGATTCGTACCGTCCGGAGGCTTAACTCGGCCTCGTCGCCCTCGAAGGGGTCAAAATCGAGGCGGTCGGCGTCGGTGTAGGTCATGCTGCGCAGCCTCCAAGTTCGTCGAGGGAAAAGAGCCGGCACGAGCCGGACGTTTTGATCGGTGCGTCAATCTCGGTGCAGTGCCGGTCTGCGCGGGTGCGCTGCAGCTTGAGCAGGGACGGTGCGCAGTGGGTGCATTCGGCGCAGGTGTTGTGCTGCGCGCTCTTGGTGTATCCGGCCGCCTGCCGGCGGTCGTTCGGCTTCGCGGGGCGTTTCATGCTGCGGCCTCCTCGGCGGCGCGGCGGTGGGCGATTTCGGTCGCTTCGGCGGGCTCGATGCCGGTCGATTCGGCGTGGAGTCGGTCGAGCCAAAAGAGGAGCGAGGCGCGGGCCTTGGGTGATAGTTCGCCGTCGTCGGCGATGGTGGGACGTGCGCGGCTGGTGGCGTCGGCGATCGCCTCGGCTTCGGTCGCGAAGGGCGGCGTGTTGATCGAGATCGGGCCGGACCAGCTGCGGGTGGGGCTCGAGAACTCGGGCTCGGCTCGCCAGCCTTCGGCGGTCTTTGTGCGGTGGATCAGGACCCCGGCTTTGCCTGCGCGGGTGCCCAGGGTCTTTTGCTTCTGAAAGACGCCGTGTTCATTCGGCCGCGCGCAGCCTTCCGGCACGGGGACATGGCGCTCGAGAAGCTCGGCGTGATCGATGCCGAGGGCTTCGGCGAGCTGCTCGAGTAGGTTCTCGCTGAGGCCCCATTTCTCGGCATACTCGATCGCGGTCCCGATCAGAATGTCGGCGGCCTCGCTCTCGGTGGGGGGTGAGAATGCGCCGCTCTGGCCTCGGACGGCTTGCGCGATCATGACGAGGAGCGGCCCGCCGAACATTAGCGGCGGGTTGGCGCGGATGGTGGCCTTGAGTTCGCTCCGGTATTGCGCATAAGCGACGGCGAGCGGGGAGTGCTCTCGCGGATGGCCGGCGGGTTTCTTCGGGGTCGGTGCTGCGGCCTTCGGTGCGGGCGCTGCGGCCTTCGGCGCGGGTGCTGCAGGGGCCGGACGGTGCGGCTCGGTGGTGGCCTCGGGCAGCTCGGCCTCTTCGGCCTCTGCCGGCTGTTCGACGGCGACGTCGAGGCGGGCTTGCTCCTCGGTGGCTGCGGCCTTGCGGGCGATCCGGTCGGCGGCGGCGGCGAGGTCGGCAATCCGGGCGACCGCGCGGGAGTCGCCGACGTGGGGGCAGGTGTGGATATAGACCGGCACCGTCTCCCCGTTGTCGGCGAGCCATTGCGCATACGTGCGGTGCTGCGGGTCGCGGTCGTAGGTGTTGCCGAGCACGCGTAGGCCGGCGTTATCGAAATCGGTGTAATTGGTCGGATAAGAGGTGTTGGCGCGGGGGACGTCGATCCTCGGCGTCTCGGCCGGAAGGTTGAGCATCCGGACGTTATGCGCCTGGCGCTTGGCTTCGTAGCATTTCGGGTTTGTGCAGACGTTTGCATTCCCCGGTTCGCAGCCGTCCATGTTGCCGAGGCGCTGCGGGCATTTGGTGCAGTCGCCGGCCTCGGGGGCGAGATCGGCGTCGGCGGGGTCGAAAGGGGCTTTCGCGAGCGGCTTCGTGTAACTGGTCGTGATGTGGGCTTTTGCGGCGCGGAACGACATTTGCTCGCCCGTGTAGTCGTCGCGCGCCGTGACGACGTCGAGGGCGTCGAGCTGCAGCTCGGCGACGGGAATCCGGGCAATCAGGAGGGCGACGGATTCGGTTATGTTGCCGAGGATCAGGGCCTCGCGGACTGCTGGGCAAAGGGCGAGGAGCTTGTGCTTTGCATAAATGTGGCTCTTGCTCTTGCCTTTGCCGACCTGCTCGGCGATCTCGTCGGCGCAGAGTCCGGACGCCATGAGGCGGGCGATCCCTTCGGCTTCCTCGATCGGGTTGAGGCCCTTTCGCTGCAGGTTCTCGACGAGCTGAATCCGGACGACCTGAATGTCCGTCAGGGTGCGGAGAATCGCCGGGATGCTGACAAGCCCGGCGAGGCGGGCGGCGCGAAAGCGGCATTCGCCGCAAACGATCTCGAGCGGCGCTAGGCTGTTGGTCTGGCGTGCGACGTGGTCCGGCATCAGTCGGACGATGATCGGCTGCAGGACGCCGTCTATTTTGATGCTCTCGGCGAGGCCGGCGATGTACTCGGCATCAAAAACCGTGCGCGGGTTGGTCGGGCTCGGGCAAAGTGCGTCGACGTCGGGCTCGATCAGTTGGCCGCCGTCCGGGATGTGTTCGCGGTTCATGGTGGGGCCTCGGTTATTCGGCGAACCATTCCGCTATTGCGGCGGGGTCGGTGTCGGTGGTGTGGGTCGTGCGGCAGAGGGCGGCGGGCCTGGCGACGATGGCGAGGGAGTCGCGGTTGAGCTTGTTGCTTACGACCTGGCCGGCTCGACGACATGCTTCGTCGAAGGTGGCGACGGTCGTCCAGTCCGTGACGATCAGGAAGGGGCCGGCGGTGACATCGGAGCGGATCGCGTTGAGCTGCGCGAGGAGGCTCCGATTCGTTTCGATGAGTTCGCGGTTTGCCTCGCTGGCGAGTTTGCAGGTTTCGCGCAGGCCCGTCGTGAGGGGCTCGAGCTGCGCGACTTTGCTGTTTTGTTCGATCAACGAGAGCGAGATTCCCCGCGCGAATTCCGGGAGTTGGTGCGGGTGGGCGTCGGGGGGCAGGTTGAGGGCCTCGGCGATCGCGTTGATAAGCTGTGCAGCCTCGGCGGCGGTTAGTTCGGTGCGGATCATGCTGCTTCCTTTTGCATTTTTTCGAGTTCGGCGAGGTCGATCACGACCTCATGAAAGCTCGGCGGAATTTCCCGGCAGATGACGAAGCGGGAGAAGTTCGAGGCGAGGCGCAGGCCCTTGTCGGCGACTTCCTTCGCGATCTCGAAAAGCGTCGCGTCGTCGGGGACGATGTAGGCCGTTATTCCTCGTCCGTGAGGTGCTCGAGAAACCTCGAGCCCGTGATTCGTTGCGTTTGCGTCCATTTGCGTTTTGCTTTCAAGAGGCCCTCGAGGGCGCGGCGAAGGTGCGGCGTCTTCAATGCGGTTTCGACGTCGATCCCCATGTCGCGCCACGTCGTCTCGACGTATGCGGCGCGCAGCTCGTCCTCGGTGGGCGTGGTGGTCATGCGTGGGGGTTGATCTCGCTCGGGTCGATCCAGATCGGGGCGAGGTGGCCGTCGATCCGGAGCGAGTACGTTTTGCAGCCGAGAGCCCGGCTTTTCTCGACCAGGCCGGCGGCTTTAAGCGCGTCCTCGACCTGTTCGGCGCGGATCGGGTAGGCGGCGACCCAAACCTCGACGCTGCCGTCGTCGCGGATCGAGCCGGCGGAGATCGCCCGGACGCCGTTATCGAGGAGCGTCTCCTCGAGCAGCTCGGCGCTGCGGATCACGTTCGCGGCGTTGGTGAGGTTCGCCCGGATTCCGTCGATCATTTCTTGCGCCTTGCCGGCGAGGTAGTCGGCGAGTTTCATTCGTCGTCCTCCTCGATCCCGTTCATTGCGAGCGTCTGGCAGGCGATCCACACGAGGCCGCCCCATACCGTCAGGCCGCCGATCACGGCGAGGATCGTCCCGAGCGGGCCGAGGGTGTCGGTAATGGCGCGGATCATTGCGGGGCCTCCTCGCGGGCTTTGGCGGTTCGCTTTGCCCGTTCGGAGACGGTTTCTCCGGGCTTCGCCGGGAACGGGTCGGGCAGGTCGGCGGGCGGGATGATCCAAGGGCGCGACGGCGTGCGGGCGTGGACCGCGTCGGCGAGGCTGCGGCAGGGGTGGGGGCGCATGCCGGGGCCGGGGTTGGCGGTCGGCGGGGTCGACCGGCTCTTGAGTCGGGCGCGGATGTGGCGCTCGAAGCGGGCGGCGACGACCTTTTCGCGAAGGCCGTCGCGGTCGCTGGTGCGGGTGGTGTGAAGCCTGCGGGCGAGCGCGCGGACGGTCGCCGCGGTGAGCAGAAGCGCAATCAGCGCGACGGTGACGACGGCGAGCAGCTCGCCGAGGGTGTGGGTGTTGTTCATGGTCGAGGCTCCGTTAGAACTTGATGCCGATCCCGAGGCGGACGTTATTCGCGACGCATCCGACCTCGAGCACGAGGCCGGCGTCGAGCGCGTAGTCGCGGACGTTCGAGGGCAGGGCGTGCAGCAGGGCGGCGCCGAGGACGGCCGAGGCGATGAAGTGCCGGTCGACGGTGGCGGTCGTGGGGTGCTCGCCGAGGAGCGGGTTCGTCTCGTGCCACCGGGAGGGGTGCCGGGCAATGTTTCGCGTTTGCGACCAGTCGGCGGCGGTGAGTGTTGCGAGCGCGGCGGCCTTGGCGAGCTGGCTGTCGGTCCAGTCGTCGGCGGCGTGGGCGGGCGTCATGGCGAGGGCGAGGCCGGCGGTCGTGGCGGCGACCCGGGCGAATCGTGCGGCAGGCTTGCGGATCGCTCGGGCTGCGGCGCGGGCGCGGTCGGCGAGGCGGTGGGCTCGCTGGTGGTCGGGGTGCCCGGGTTCGGTGCGGGTCGCGGCGTCGGTTGCGAGCCGAAGGGCGTACTCGGCCGATTTCAGGGGGGCATTGCGGCGGACCCATGCCGCGCGGATGCGAGCGCGGAATTTCGGGCTTTTTGCAGACGTCTGCACGGTGGCTCCTTGTCCGTCCGTCTGTCCGGTGGGCAGATACGGCGGCTTCGGAGCGAATTACATCAAATGATGTAAGTCGTCGTCAATAAAAACATCGTTTAATGTAACTTTTCTCGGGGGCGGCGGCGGGCCGTCGCGTGAGGGCGAAAAAAAAAGCCCGCGAGGTGCGGGCTAGAAAGGGGTATTCGGTGGGCTAATCCCGCAGTTCTGGCGGGATTGGCGGGGCTTTGATGACGTGGCCGTCCTTGAAATCGACGCGAAGCGTCCGGGAGCCCGAGACGCTCGAGACGTACGCCCAAACGTATGAAACGGTTTCGCCGCTGGCGCGGACCGCAGTCGGGGGGCCGAGGAGCTGCGAGACTTCGGTCGGGGTCATGCCTGGCTGAATCTTTCGGGCGTCGTCCCATTTGAAGGGCGAGCCCGCGCAGGCGGCGAGAGTCAGGGCGAGGGCGGCGAGAGCAAGGCGGGCTGTACGTTTAAGCATGTTGGCCTATGTGGATTACTTAACGGTAAAGTGTCATTTATTGTGAATATTTACAGTTGGCAATGTAACCTCTTTCGCCATGAAACATATCTATCCCCGTAAGACAGTCGTGCATTTGCATGGGCACCGAATCGCGCGGGCGCTTCGGGCGTTGGCGGATCGTGCCGAGCGGGGCGAGCTGCTCGGGGTGGCGATTGCAATGTGGACGGCTGACGCTGATATAGATATGGCGGTTTCTGGCGTGTTCGAGAAGGCGGCTCATATGGCGTATTACGCAGTTGCCCGTTTAAAGGATGCGCTCCTAAGTCCGGATTTAGACGACTAGCTCTCGCCGGTCGTCCCGTTTCCTGCGGCTCGCCCTGTTCTGCGGCGGGCCTTTATTTTTTTAAGTCCCGACTCGTCCCCCGCTTTGCCGGCCTTCTCGCGGATCGCGAGGAGTATCTCGGCCCGTTCCTCTTCGTCGAGCCCTATCCAAAGCGCGCCAAGCTCGGCCGCTTGTGTCGCCAGCTCTTGCCCGATCGCTTGGGCGAGGGCTTGCGTCTGCGCGTCCGTGTCTGCTGCGCCTGGTGCCGGGACTGGCTGGCCGGGGTGTGCGAACACTAGCCACCCCGGCGGAAGGTCGGGGCGCAAGAGCGGCTCGAGGTTGCGGGCGAGCCGGTCGCCGAATGACACGCGGCCGGCGACGAGGTCGGCGATCTGCCGGTCGGCCTTTTGGGCCTGGCGTGCCACGTTGGCCTGTCCTCGAGCGGCGACCAGGTCGGCGAGGAGCTGCCGGCGGGCGCGGGTGGTGTCGTCGTTTTTCATCGGGGTCATTACATCAAACGATGGTGCTCTCGACTATTCATTGTCCGATGTTGATCGATTACATTAAACGATGTAAATTCCGGCACATGGATTTACGAACTTTCCTCGCTTCGATGACGCCCGAGGCCCGCGACGACTTCGCGGCGCGGGTTGGCGTCTCGGTTGGGCACCTCCGAAACATTGCGTACGGGTCGAAGCCATGCAGCGCAGAGCATGCGATCGCGATCGAAGTCGCGAGCGGCTCGCGGGTTCGAGTCGAGCCTCTGTGTCCGGGGCTTGATTGGGCGGCATTTTGGGCCGGGCGGGCTGCTTCGGCATGTTGAGTTGTCTCCCTCGCCGGGCGAAAGCCCGAATTTCCCCCCGGCTGGCGGTGCTGGCCGGGGGGCTTTTTTGAGGCCGGGCGGTTTGTTTTTGAGTGCATGGATCGATTTTAGTCAAAGGGTGAATTTATGACGCGTGAAAATCAGGCGCCGTTCACGGATCGGAACAATCCGAAGGTGCGGAATCGCTCCCTGTTCGTGGCGCTGCAGGCGGACGCGAAGCGTTACCCCGGGGGGATAACGGCGCTTGCTCATGAGATGGGCATCGATCCGCGGGTCCTCGCGGACAAGATCAATCCGAACTGCTTTGACAAGGTTTTGAAGGTTGGCGAGCTGCTCGATTTGATCGAGCGGCTCGAGAGCGTCCGGGCGGTGAATGTGATCGCGTCGTATGTGGATCGAACGACGGTAAGCGTCCCCGCTGTGACGTCCCCCGCCGAGGTGATGCGCGCATTTGTGGCGCTCACGCGCAGGGCCGCCGATGTGATGGCGTCGGGGGCGAAGGCGCTCGAGGACGAGCGTCTCGACGCGCCCGAGCGGGAGGAGCTGCTCCCGCTGCTCGATGACCTGATTAATTCGGCGGTCGCTTTCCGCTCGTTTGCGCAGGGGCCGGCGTGACCCTTGGCGATTTGGGTGTCGGGGTGACGGTCCGCGTTCTCGCGGTGCCGGTGCGCCTCGTCGAAGAGGCGGCCGGCGGTCGGGTGGTCTGTCAGGGCTGCACGTTCCGGGTGCCGGCTGTGCGGTGTCAGTCGATGCGCCTGCAGGCCCCCGCGTGGGGGTTGCCGGCGTGTTCGGATGGGTTTGTTTACTGTGAGGTGTGGTCGGATGTCGAACGAAAAGAAGTGTTACGGGCTGGTCACGATTGACGAGCTGCGCCTGCGGTTTGCGGTGCCGCCGGGGGTGCCGGATGCGGTGCTCGCCGAGGCGCTTGTCCTCGAGGGCCTGCGCCCGGTTGGCGTGTTGATGGGCGGCGCTCCTGTGTTCGCCGAGAGTCACGTCGCGGTGCATGAGGCGGCGATTCGTGGTGCATGTGATCGCGCGGCGCTCGGTGTTGCGATCGATGCGCAGCTCCTCGAGGCGGTCGCCCGGACGATTGCGGGCGAGCTGGGCGCCGGGTTGGTGCGGCGGGTTGAAACCCTGCTGTCAACGTCGCTTGATGATCTCGACGGGCGCCTCGATCGGCTGCTCGAGCAGGGGCAGGGGTTGTTCCGGCAGCAGGGGGAACTCGGCCAGCGGCTCCGGGAGGTTGAAAAGGTCACGTCGGTAATCATTACCCATGTCCGGATGGGCCTCTCGACTGCGCAGGATGTGCGCAGCGTGATTGACGGGGAAAAGGCCGAGTCCCGGAAGGTGCTCGAGGCGGTGCTCGAGGAGCTGCAGGCGGTGCGGCGGTCGCTTGACCAGTTGGCGAAGGCTGCGCGATGACGGTGTCGCGCTTGGCTTGGCGGCGGATTCGCATCGATGCGGACGCCGTCCGCCGACTCGTCGAGGATGGTCGGGCGGTGCTCCGGCCTGCTGACCCCGTCCCGTTGTCCCCGCCTCGGGGCTGTGTGCTTCCTCGCACCGTATTCGCCCGGGTGATGGGTTTGGGTTTGCGGTGTCCGTGGGGCAGCCCTGGCGATCTCGTTGATGTGCGCGCGGTGGATGTATGGGGGCGTGTCGAGGAGGTCGGCGTCGAGTGGGATTGTGACGCGCTCTGGTGGCGCGTCGTCCTCGTTCGGGTCGATTCCCCGGCGGCGTTCCGGCCGACGCGGGCGATCCCGCGCAGGGGCGCGTAGGTCGTGGGGATATACCTGTCCGACCGTGAACTCGAGGTGATCGATCGCCTCGAGCCGGTGCTCGTCAAGACCTATGTTTTCCTGCGGACCCGTATGGACCGCCGGACGGGTTTGATCGGCATGGTGACGGGTATCAGCTATCAGGCGATCGGCGAGCACGGGGAATACGAGATCAGGAAGGGGCAGGGCTCCCAGACGATCCGGCTCGCCGATACGCCAAAGGCCCGGAAGGAGGTCGCGCGGCGGCTTGTGGAGCGGCTCGAGGCGGCGGGCTTGCTCGCGAGCAGGGGCGGCCCTGTGCTCTGTTTTTTGTGCCCTCTGGCTGATTACGGGTCAGTGCGTCCATTTCAAACGGGCCACCATCGGGCCACCCCTTTACCCCCATATCGAGCCACCCCGGAGCGAGGAGAAAATCCATACGATTCAACGCCTTGGGCGTGGGTCGAGGACGAAGAGGCCACCCCCGGGGAGTGGCCGGAATCCGGGAACGGGCCACACATCAGAGATCAAGGGTTTACGCCCCCCCAGTCGTCGTCAACAGCGGTTAACGAAGGGGCTCCGGGCGGCGCGGCTGCGGCGGGGGTAAATCGAGATCGGCCTCCGGCCTCACAGGCCGCCCCGGCTTGTTGCCGGTCCGGCGAAACCTACGCAAACCCGGATCGAGATCGCCCTGCGGGCTCACACGTCGGCCCGCAGGGGGCCGACTCCGGGGAGGTTGATCGAGATCGGCCTCCGGCCTCACACGCGGCGCCGATGCGCCGCTCCGGCGGCCTTGCTGCGCCTGGTGGTGCGACGCCGACCGACTGCGGAGACGACGAGCGCGCAGGTTTGGCAGAAAACGAGTCGACGGCCGGGGCTGGTGGTGACTCTGCGGAATCGCTCGAGGCGACTTTGCGGCGGGTGTTGGCCGAGCGCGCTATCCGCGTTCCGGCGGCGTCGAAGGTGCCGGCGGAAATGGCGGCGAACGGGGTCACGGTGGCCGAGCTGCGGTCGGCGATCAAGCTCTCGCTCGAGGAGCGGGAAAAACAGGGGTCGTTCCAGCCGGTGCCGGTGAAGTACGTCGCGGCGGTCGTGAAGTCGGAGCGGGCGGCGGTGCGGCGCGGGGTCGAGCGCGTCCGGGGGCGGCGCGATGCGGCTCGCGGGCTGGCGGATTTTGAGGCGCTGGCGCGAAAGCTCGGGATTTCCGGGGCGCGGCCTGGTGAGTCTGAGGAGCAGTTTCGGGCGAGGGTCCGGGCTGCGCATGAGAGGAGCGCGGAATGAGTAAGGCCCTTACGGCCGAGGAGCGGGCGCGGAACATCCGCGCGGCAAAGGCCGCCAGTGCGGAGCGGGCGGCGGCCGATGCTGCCGAGGTCACGCGGCGCGCTCGTGCCGATCTGCAGGCGCGCGGAATTGCGCGGCCGGGGGTGGGTGATGACGTGCGGGCGGCGGCTGGCCGCTTCGCTCGGGAGTTGCAGACGTCTGCAGCACCGTCCGGGGCGCCTCGGCTGGTGTTGGTTGAGTTTAGCGGGTGCCGTGTTCGGGTGCCCGAGGGATGGGGCGCGGCGGTGGATCGTTGCGGCGCTGATTTTGACCGCGTCTCGGACGCATGGATCAGAGCGGGAGTGCATTCCCGCGAGGAGGTGAGGGCCTGGCGCGAAACGATAGCGCAGGACATCGGTAATTCAGTCGGCATTAATCCAAAAATCGACGGACGCCCGTGGATCGATCGCATTGAGGCTTGGTGCGCGACCTGGCGCGATCTGCGAAAGGCTTTAGAAAGGGGTGTTTTGTGATTCCGTATGTCAATTCATTGCTGAGTGCGTGGGGCCGGTGGGTTGTCCGAAATCAGGACGGCGGTGTCGGTTGGGCGACGTGTTCGCCTATGTTTCGCGATGGGCTTGCGGGCGTGATGCCTGCCGAGTCTCGGCCGCCGATCGGTGTCGGGGGCAACGTGGACGACTGCGAATTTACGGATAAGGCGATTAAGCGGCTCGATGAAGGCGACCGCGATCTAATAAAAGCGACTTATGTCGATCGGCTCAAGGTGAAGGAGATCGCGGCTAAGTTCGGGTGGCATCGGCAACGAGTCTCCGAGCGGCTTAATGTGGCCGGTGATCGCTTGCTCGGGCATATGAACGACATCGCGGCCGATTTATAGGGCCGCTATTGACCGATCCGGACATAACTGGCACGATTCGGGCAGAATCAGGTTTCGTGCGTTCAAGGCCCTCTAGCTCGTCTAGCGGGCCTTTTGCTTTTTGGGGGGTCGGGGCGGTGCAGATCGGGTGCAGGACGAATGCCGGGACGGTGGCGCTTGAGTTCTCGACCGCGGCGCGCGACATGCGCGACAAGGCTACATCGGGCGCGCTTAACGAGATGGCCGAGCAGGCGAAAGTCGCAGCGGCGAGAGGCATCCGGGACGCGGGTTATAAAGTTCGGGTGCGGACGATCAAGGCAGGCTTGAGCATATCCCGCGCGTCGCCGAGCAAGCTCCGGGCGGCAGTGATCGCTCGGGGGCAGCCGATCCCGCTCGTCGAGTTCTCGGCGCGTGACACCTCTCGCGGCGTGTCGGTTTCGGTGCTGCACGGTCGCAAGACGATCTCGGGCGCATTCATCGGCGTGATGCCTAACGGGCATCGCGGGGTATTCGTCCGGGTCGAGGGTGCGCAGCACAAGAAAATGAAAACGCGGGGCAAGGCGAGCTGGCACGCCCTCGGCATCCGCGAACTGTTCGGCCCGTCCGTTCCGGATGGGCTGGCGAATCGGGAAGTTCAAGACGCGCTGCAGGCGTTCGTCGCCGAGAAGTTCCCCGTTCTCCTCGAGCGTCACCACAAGTGGCTCGCCTCGCGGCGTCGCCGCTGACCTGGTCGTCCTTGCCGGTTGTCTGAAAATTCCGGGTCCTTCCTGGCCTCTTAACTGAGCGGGCGCGATGACCGCCGATTCTGTCTCGGTGTGGCTCGTGCTAGGGGGTCATAAAACACAGGGGGTTGAATGCCTACGCAACAGCAAATCGCGGAGCACCTCGGGCTAGATCAAAGCGCGGTAAGTCGGCACCTCGGCGCGCTCGGGCTCGACTGGAAAGCGGCGACGCTCGACGAGGTCCGGGTCGCGTACATCAAGCATTTGCGCGCGGTGGCCGCCGGGCATATGTCACAGGACGGGGTCGATCTGACCTATGAACGGGCAATGACCGAGCGCGTCGAGCGGGAGTTAAAGCTCCTCACGCTCGCGGAGAAGCGGGGGCAGGTGGTGAACGTCGAGCAGCTCGAGCCCGAGCTGTCGCGGATGATCGGGGCTTTCCGGACGGCGCTGCTCTCGCGCGACGACAAGCTAAAGGCCGAGCTAGACGCCCTTTACGGCGTCGAAATCGATATTGGTTTGTTGAATGACTACACATATTCCGCATTGCGCCAGCTCGCTAGATACGATGCCGAGCGTGCAAGCCTTGATGCGTCGAGTGCTGGCCCAGCTCGAGCCGCCGGTCAAGATGGGGACGACGGTATGGGCGAAGGATCGGCGAAAGCTCTCGGCGAAGGGGAGCGCGCTCCCGGGTGATTACAACCCGGATATAACGCCGTGGGTCGCGGGGATTCACGACGCGCTCGACGATCCGGCGGTCGTTGAGGTGAGTTGCGCGAAGTCGGCGCAGGTCGCGTGGACGGACGGCGTGATCCTGAATTACTTGGGCAAGCGAATCGACGTCGATCCGGCGCCGATGATTGTCATGTTCGCGAAGGAGAAGTCGGCGCAGGAGTTCAACGCCGAGAAGTTCGAGCCGATGGTCGAGGCGACCGTCGTCCTACAAAAGAAGCTCCCGCCGAAGTCTAAGGCCCGGTGGGAATTCAAGGATTTCCCGGGCGGCTTCCTGAAGTTCGTCGGCTCAAACTCGCCGGCCTCGGTCAAATCGACGCCGGCCCCGGTGGTGTGCGTCGAGGAGCCGGACGACTGTAACGAGAACGTCCGGGAGCAGGGCGACACGATCACGCTTTTGAAAGAGCGGACAAAAACATTTCCGCGCCGGAAAGTCATTTTCGGGGGGACGCCGACGATTGAAGGTGTCTCGCGGATTTGGGCGTCGTACCTGGCGGGCGATCAGCGGAAGTTTTGGGTTCCGTGTCCGCATTGCGGCGAGGAGCAGGTGCTCGCGTGGGAGCAAGTCCGATGGGTTGAGCGGGACGTCCCGCCTCATGAGATTTTCGGCCGGATCGACCTGGCCTCGGCTCGCTACCATTGCCCACACTGCGACGCGCTGTGGACGGATGCGGAGAAAAATCGCGCCGTCCGTCGCGGGGTGTGGCGGGCCTCGGCGCAGTTTCAGGGAATGGCGAGCTTTTATATCAATGAGCTGTATTCGCCGTTCCCCGGCTCGGTCATGTCGGAGCTGCTGAAAAAGCGGCTGATTGCGGAGCACGCCCTCGCGCTCGGCGACGATACGAAAATGCGGAGCTTTCGGAACAATACCGAGGGCCTTCCGTATGCCTATAAATCCGACCTTCCGGACGGCGACGATCTCAAGCTCCGCGCCGAGGATTACGCGGAATTTACCGTTCCGGCCGGCGGCCTGTTGATGACCGCCGGGGTGGACGTCCAGCACGACCGGCTCGCGATCATCATCCGCGCATGGGGGCGGGGTGAGGAGTCATGGTTAGTCTATTGGGGCGAAATCTACGGCTCGACCCTGCAGCCGAAGGCCGGGGCATGGCTCGACCTCGACGCATTGTTGACGCGCGAGTATCGGCACGCGTCCGGCGCGGTGCTGCGGATCAACGCGGTTTCGATCGACGGCTCGGACGGCAATCGGACCGAGATCGTGCACGCCTTCGTTCGCCCGCGTCGCGGGCATCGTTACATGGCGATCAAGGGCGCGGCCGAGGCGTCCGACGACAAAAAGGAGATTTTCAGCACGCCCCGCCGGGTCGATCCGGGCAAGGCGGGAAAGATGGCGAAAAAGGGCCTCGAGACGTACATCGTCGGGACGGCCCGCGCGAAGGACCTCATTCTCGACACGCGGCTGAAAATCGAGAAGGCGGGCGCCGGGTGCTTGCATTGGTATCGCGGCGTCCGGCCCGACTATTGGGAGCAGCTCACGAGCGAAGTAAAGGCCCCGAGTCGGATCAATCGCAATCGGCTGACGTGGCAGAAAAAGGCCGGCGTCAGAAACGAGGCGCTCGACTGTGAGGTGTACGCGCTGCACGCGGCGCGGCGCCTCAAGACGAACTTGATGCAGCCGGGGCATTGGGACGCGATCGAGGCGCGCTTGCGTCAGCGGAGTTTGATCGCGGAGCCCGAGCAGGAGGAGGCCCCGGTCGATCTCTCGGACGACGACGAGACGCCCGAGGCGCTCGACCAGGAGCGCGCCGAGCAAGAGCAGGCCGACGAAGGTCGCGCCGACCAGGTGCAGCCCGAGCAGGTCAGGGCGGCCGGGCCTCCGGCCTCGTCCGATCCGCCGGAGCTGCTCGAGCAGCAAGACAACGAGCCCGCCGAGTCTCACGACGACGCGGGCTTTTTAACGCCTGCGCCGGCCGCGCCTCGGGTCGTTCGCCGCAAGGTCCGCAAGAGTGGGCCGCGTGGTGGCGGTGGGTTCTCGGCTAGGTCGTGGGGCTAAGTGGTGGGTCTATGAAAATTCCTTTGATTGTTAATGCGGGCGATTCGGTCGGCTGGTCCGAGGTCGCGTTCTCCGATCCGGTGCTCGGGCAGATCACGGCCTCGGGTGGCTGGTCGCTGACGTTCAGTTTTCGCGGGACGCAAGGGGCTGGCGGGCTCGACCTGGTCGGGACTGCGGCGGGCTCCGGCTGGTCGTTCGCGCTGACCCCGGCGCAGTCGGCGGCGCTGAATTCCGGTTCGTCGGTGGTGGTGTGGAGCTGGCAGGCGTACGCGACGAAGGCCGCCGCGCGGCTGACGGTCGGGACGGGCGTCCTCCGGGCTCGGCCAAACCTCGCGGGGCTGGCTGCGACGGCGGCGTTTGACGGCCGGAGTCAGGCCGAGCAGGACCTCGAGGCGGTTCGGGCTGAGTTGAAGTCGCGGGTGAACGGCGGCCTTACCGTCGAGTATTCGATCGGGGCGCGGTCGCTGAAAAAGGAGCCCGTCGCGGCGCTCCTCGAGCTTGAGCAGCGGTGTTTGCGGATCGTCCGGCGCGAGCGGAAAGCGCAGGCGGCGGCGAATGGGCTCGGGAATCCCGGGCGCTTTGCTGTGAGGTTCCGGGGATGAATCTTAATCCGGGGGTGCGTGGTCGGCTTGCGTGGTCGGCGTATTCGACGGCTCGCGCATTCGGGCGCGGGCGGTTGTTCGGCCTGTGGTGCGGGCTGCAGATGGCGGCGGCTGGCCGTGTCCGGCGGTATCGGATCAAGTGGGGGGGGAACGGTGGGACAAGTTAAAAAGCCTTGGTACAACGCGGAGCGCGTCCGTACGCCCGGGAGTGTCGTCCTTAACGCGTGGCGCGAGCGAAGCGGGCCGGAGCGGCTCGGCCGGACGCCCCTCTCGCGGGCGGCTGTGCAGACGTCTGCACGCGGGCGGCGCATGTACGCAGGCGCGAAGGTGGACCGCCTAACGTCCGATTGGACGCCGATGAACACGTCCGCCGATGCGGAACTCGTTACGTCCCTCCGGATGCTGCGGGCTCGCTCGCGTCAGGTGTGCCGCGACAACGAGCACGCAAAAAACGCGCTGCGGCAGATCGCAAACAACGTGATCGGCGGCGGGGTGGGCATGCAGGCGACGGTCGCGACTGCGGGCGGCGTGTTGCGGGCGCCGATCAATCTCGCGATTAAACGCGCGTTCGATCGATGGGCAAAGGCCGATTCGTGTCACACGGCCGGAAAGCTGCACCTGCACGACCTCGAGCGGGTGCTCGTGATGGCGGTCGCTCGGGACGGCGAGGTCCTCGTGCGCAAGGTGCGGCAGGCGTTCGGGCGCGAGAACTCGGTCGCGTTTGCGCTCGAGGTGATCGAGGCCGACCGGCTCGTCGATAACTATTCGCAGGCGACGAACCCCGACAACGGGAACCCGATCCGGATGGGTATCGAGGTCGACCAGTGGCTCCGGCCGGTCGCCTACTGGCTTTATCCCGGCCACCCGGGCGACTTCCAGTTTTCCACCCTGACCGCGTCGCGGTTTATCCGGGTGCCGGCGGACGAGATCATCCACCTCCACCTCGTGGACCGCTGGCCGCAGACGCGCGGCGAGCCGTGGTTTCATGCCGCGCTCAAGCGCATGAACAACGTCGGCGGCTATGAGGAGGCCGAGATTGTCGCGATGCGGGCCTCGGCCGCGATCATGGGCTTTCGGCAGTCTCCCGAGGCGGACGACCCGGTGGACGGCGTTGGCGACGAGGACGACGTCGAGGACGGCGAGCGCGTTGTCGATATGTCGCCGGGCGTGATTATGGACCTCGCCCCCGGCGAGATTTTCCAAGGCTTCAATCCGAGCCGGCCTAACGCGGCGATGGACCCTTTCCTACGTCATATGCTCCGATCGGCGGCGGTCGGGGTGGGCGTCTCTTACGCGGCGCTTACGGGTGACTGGTCGCAAACGAACTACTCGAGCGAGCGGGCGGCGCAGCTCGTCGACCGCGATCTCTGGCGCGTCCTGCAGGGCTGGTTTATCCGGTCGTTCCGGATGGCGATCTATCCGGATTTGCTCGATGCCCTTGTCCTCGCGGGCGAGGTGTCGATCCCCGATTACTACTCGCGGCGGCAAATGTATGTCGAGGCGGTCCGATACAAGCCGCGCGGCTGGTCGTGGATCGATCCGACTAAGGAGGTCACGGCATACCGGCTGGCGGTGCGCGCGGGCTTTATGACCGTGTCCGACGTAATCAGTCAGACGGCCGGCGGCGCCGACCCCGAGGAAGTGTTTCAAGCCCGCGCGGCCGAGTTGAAAACAATGGACGACCTCGGCCTCGTGTTCGATACGGACCCGGCAAAGGTCACGGACAAGGGGCAGGCGCAGGCCGTCACGCCCGGCGAGGCGGGCGGCGAGGGCGAGGCCGGCAGCGGCGATTCTGCGGGGGCGGCTGGCGCTCCCGAGGCTGGCGAGGAAAGCGGGGCGCCTGCCGAGGCCGATCAAGAGCAGCCCCGAGAAGGAGGTTAAAACATGGCGCTAACGGTCAAGATGACCCGCGACACGCTGCACCTCGGCACGCTGTACGCCGTAGGGGCGACGCCGTCGCTCGCCGACGATCTCGCCCGGCAATGGGTTTATGAACAGCGGGCCGTGTGGGTGTCGGTCGATACGCAGCAGCTCCGGACGCCCGCGATCTGGTCGGACATGACTGGCGGCTATCTGGTCAAGCCGGACGGCTCGCTCGTGGCGACCTATGTCCCGGCTGCGGTCGCGATCACGGGCGGAACGATCAACGGCGCGACGGTCGGGCAAACGACCCCGGCCGCCGTCAAGACGAGCAACCTCGCGGCGGTGTTTACGGATAGCTCGGGCACGCCCGGGAACGTGACGAATAGCAGCCCGCGCGGCCGGGTTGCGATCGCGGCGGGGGCGTCCTCGGTGGTGGTAACGAGCGCGCTCGTTACTGCGGCGAGCACGGTGTTTGCGACCGTGTCGTCGATCGATGGGACGCTCCTCGCGATTAACCGGGTCGTGCCGGCGGCGGGGTCTTTCACGATCTACGGCGACGCGGCGGCGACGGCGGCGACGAAAGTCGATTTCATCGTCGTGAACTAAGGGGCAAGCCATGAGCAAGCAAGCAAAGCTCGCAACGGGCGACACGCTCAAGCCTCAACGGCGGGCGCTGTCGCTGCGGGCGACGTCGGGGCCTCTCGTCGATCTCGAGGCGCGGACCTGCACATTCCCGTTCAGCTCCGAGGAGCCGGTCGAGATGTGGATCGGGTGCGAAATCCTGAGTCACGACCCGGGCTCGATGCGGGCAGGCATTCGTCAAACGGCCCTGAATCTGTTGTTCAACCACAAGCGCGACGACCTCCTCGGGGTTATCGAAAAGCTGTGGATCGGCCCGGACCGGCGCGGTTACTGCACGGTCCGGTTCGGGCGCGACGAGCGCGGCGAATGGGCAATGCAGCAAGCGGCGGACGGCGTTCTCGTGAATGCGTCGTTCATGTATCAGGTTTACCGCTACGTCGTCGACGAGGAGGAGGACACCTATACGGCGATCGATTGGGAGCCTTACGAGGTTTCGCTCGTGACGATCCCCGCCGACGCGACGGTCGGCCTCGGCCGAGCTGCTGAGGGGGTGGGGCACCCTGTCGAGATTGTCCCCAAAACACGCGCCTCGCCGCCTGGTGAGGCCGCGCAGCAAACCGAACAACCCGCCGATCCGGCGGGTTTTTTTTCGCCCGAATCCGGGCAACAGGAAGGAGAAGAGAACATGCGTCGTCGTCGTTTCCCCCTCATGGAAGCCGCCCCGGGCGATACCGGGAAGGGCTCCCGCTCCGGCGCTGGTGGTAATCCCCCGGCCGAGACGATCGAGCCGGCCGGTGATCCTGCGCACAACGCGACCCGCTCCGCGCTCGATGGCGCGACCGGCGAGCGCGAGCGCATTACCGAAATCGACGCCATGTGCCGTAAGCATGGCGTCGCCGACAACCTGCGCAACGAAATGATCCAGCGCGGGACGACTGTCGTCGAAGCGCGCGGGATTGTCTCCCTCGAGCTTGCGGGCCGTGGCCGTCAAGAGTCGCTGTCGAGCATGTCCGATGATCTCGGCTTGACCGACAAGGAAAAGCGCGGCTTTTCGTTCATGCGCGCGATCTCGGCGGCGATGTCTGGCGACTGGTCGAAAGCCGGTTTCGAGCGTTCCGTCTCCGGCGCGATCGCCAAGCATGCCGGCCGCGAGGCCACCGGCAAGGGCTTTTTTGCGCCGAACGATCTCCCGTTCTGCCCGACCGAGGATCACGTCCGCGCCTTCCGTGCGGTGAATCGCCGGCAGGCCCTCGAGGCGCAGCAGCGCGCGATTTATCAGGTTGGCACGGGCGCGCAGGGCGGCAACCTCGTTGCGACGAACCTCCTCGCGGACACGTTTATCGAGGTCCTGCGCAATCAGGCCGTGACGAGCATCCTCGGTGCGACCTATCTCCCGGGCCTGGTCGGTAAGGTCGCGATCCCCCGCCAGATCACGGCGACCGGGACCTATTGGGTCGGCGAATCCGGAGCGCCGACCGAGGCCGAGGCGACGTTCGATCAGGTTGTTTTGCAGCCTCGCACGATCGGCGCGCTCTCGAAGGTGTCGCGCCTCATGCTGCTGCAGTCGACGCCGTCGATCGAGATGATTATCCGTCGCGACCTGGCCTCGGTCGGTGCGCTGGGTATCGACCTTGCCGCGCTGTCGGGCACGGGCGCCGGCAACCAGCCGACCGGCATCGTCAATCAGGCCGGGGTTAACTCGGTGGTCGGCGGCGCGAACGGCGCGAGCTGGACGTTCGATCACATGATCGCCCTGAAATACGCGATCAAGGTCGCCAACGCCCCGCAGGCTGCGCTCGGCTACGCGCTCAATTCCAAGACGATCGGCTACCTCTCGACGCTCAAGGCGTCGACGGGTCAATACCTGTGGGACCCGCAAGGCGGCCTTACCGCTGGCTCGCCGGATCGCCTCAAGGGCTCGCCCTATGCCGAGTCGCAGCAGCTCCGCAGCGGGCTGACCAAGGGCACCAGTACGGGCATTTGCTCCGAAGGCATTTACGGCAACTGGGGCGAGCTGTTCGTCGGTGAGTGGGGCGTGACCGAAATCGCGGTCAATCCGTACGACTCGGCCGGCTTTGCGAATGGTGACGTCGTGCTCCGCATGTTCCAGACGGTGGACGTCGGCGTCCGTCACGGTGCGTCCTTCGCGGTCATGTCGGACGGTCTGACTCCGGGCTTCTAAGCCGGTAGTCGCGCGGGGGCGGGTGCTCCCGCGCTCAATCAATCAGGAGAAGCAAAAATGCGTTTCAAGGTCCGTGAGGGTTTCGTTATCCATCATCGCCGCCTCGTCAAAGTGCCGGGGCTCGTCGATGGCGAGGAGACGATCGAGGTTCAGGTCAGCAGCTACTACGCGAAGCAGGTCGTCGATTTCGACCCGGACGAGGCGCGCGAGCATGCGCACAAGCTCGAGCCGTTCGACAAAGAGGCGAAAGCCTGGCTCGAGGGCCTCGCCGTCGCGTTCGATGCGCCGGTCGCTGCTCCCGCCGCTGCGCCCGCGGGTGCCTCGCTCGAGCAGCTCGTCGCGTTGATGGCCGAGGCAATCAAGTTGGCCGCCGCTGCGCCCGCGTCGGCGCCCGCCGATCAGGGCGGCGCGTCCGGGGGTTAAGGCGTGATCGCCGAGGGCCTCGATGTTTTCCTCGCGGATTTCGGCGTTGTCTGTACGTCGGGCGGGCAGACCTTCAAGGGTCTGCTCGATACCCCCGACGAGACGCTGAATATGGGCGGCGTGAACATCCTCTCGACGATGTACGTCTGCACCGTGAAAACCGATGACGCGACGGCGGCGGGCCTCGTGTCCGGCTGCGCGATCGCGGTCGGCGGGGTGGCGTACCTCGTCCGCGACGTGCTGCTCGTTGATGACGGCGCGTTTTCACACGTAACACTTTCCAAGTAGGGGGCGCTATGGCGACCAAGCATTACCGCATCCGTCCGGGCTTCACGTTCCGTGACGGCGATCAGATCAAGGGCGGCGGCGAGCATATCGAGCTGTCGCTCGACATGGCGCTTTTCCATCGCGACAAGCTCGAGGAGCAGCCCGTCGCGTGCGTCGAGGAGCCGGCCGGCGTCGGCGCGGGCGTGGCGGAGCCTTCGCAGGCCGCCGAGGCCGCCGAGGGTGTCGAGGGCGTCGAGGTCGAGGGCGTGCAGACGTCTGCACAAGTCGAAGCCGTCGAGGGCTAAGTCGTGACGACGCTCCGCGAGCAGATCACGGCGCAGACGGTCGCGGCGCTGACTGGCGTCACGCCGGCCGGGGATAACGTGTTCCGGTCGCGTGAGGTCAGCATCACGCGGGGCCTGACGCCGGCAATCGTCGTTATGCCCGAGTCTCTCGTCTCGACGCGGATGGGGGCGTCTGCCGACCGGCAGGAGCTTGTGCTCGTCCTCGAGATATTCGTCCGGGGCGATCCGTGGGACGCGATCGCCGACCAGGTCGCCGAGGTCGCGCACCGGGTAATGATGAAGGATCAGACGATCCGGATTTATGCGCTCGATGTGCGGCGCCTCGGTGCCGAGTATGAGGCGCAGGAGGCCGACCGGACGGCGGGTGTCCTGTCGGCGCGCTATCAAATCACGTACTTGACCAGGCCCGACGACCTGGCGAGTCAACCAGTCTAAGAGGTGAAACCATGAGTCAATTTGCGTTCGGCTCCGGCAATATGTGGGGCTATCAGACGCAGGACGCGAACGGCAACACGATCGCGAACATTACCCCGCTCAAGTTCGGCGAGGTGCAGGACGTCGGTATCGATATTTCCCGCGACGTCAAGCTCCTTTACGGGCAGCTCCAAATGCCGGCGGCTGTTGGTGGCGGGAAGATGAAAATCGATGTGAAAGCGAAATTCGCCCGCATCGCTGGCCGCGTTTTCTCCGATCTGTTTTTCGGTCAGACGATGACCGGCGGCACGCTGACCGGCGTGCAGAATGACACGACCGGCGCGTCGATCCCCTCCTCGCCCTATACCGTGACCGTCGTCCCGCCGAGTTCGGGCACCTGGTCGCGCGACCTCGGCGTCGTCGATTCCAACGGCGTGAGTTATGTCCGCGTCGCCTCGGCGCCGGCAACGGGTCAATACAGCGTTGCGGCGGGTGTTTACACGTTCGCGGCGGCCGATACGGGTAAGCAGGTTTTCATTTCCTATGCGTATTCGGCCACGGCGGCGGGTGCCAAGGCGATGACGCTGCAGTCTCTCCCGATGGGCTATGTCCCCACTTTCGGGATGGACCTCGCCCTCGGGTTTGGCGGGAAACAGATGAACTGGCGTTTCCCGAATTGCGTCGCGTCGAAGCTCTCTGTCGATCCGAAACAGGACGACTTTACCGAGAACTCGCTCGACATTTCCGTTTTCGCGGACGCGGCCGGCATCGTCGGCTATGTCTACACGTCGGAGTAATCGGTCATGTCCAATAAAGTCAAACTCGCCGGGATTCCGTTTCCGGGGCGTCCGGAATGGGTCATTCCCCCGCTGTCTCTCGGTTCGCTCGAGCTGCTGCAGGACCGAATCGGAAAGCTCTCGCTCGGCGGGACCGATCCGGAAAGCATCCGCACGATTGTGGACGCAACGCACATGGCGCTCGTCCGCAATTACCCCGACGTGCCCCGCGACCAGGTTGCGGCCGAGATCGACCTCGGAAACATGATGGACGTTATCGCGGCCGTGATGGACGTCGCAGGGGTACGCCGGAAGGAACTCGAGGCCGGGGAGGTCGAAAAAAAAGCGGCGGCGACGAGCCCTTAAGCTGGCCCCGCATTTATGCCCACGTCTGCGCCAATACCGGGTGGGCGTGGGAGTACGTGCGGAACTGTGTGGACCTGCCGATGCTTGAGGCGCTTAACGCCGAATGGCGTCGGCATCCGCCGGTTCATCATCTTGTCGCCGCGTATCTCGATTACAAGCCGGCCGACCAGCCCGGCGCGCCCATGTCGAAAGAGCAAGAGGCCGAGCTGCAAAAGCTCGTGCAGGCATCGCCGCAAATCTCCGGGGCGCCTGCGCTTGACACGTCCGCGTGGGACGCATTCGTCAATAAAGGTGGGGAAAAATGAGCGACGGAAACAAGACGATCAACTATGAGATCACGGCCGAGAATGCTCAGTTTGTCCGCGCAATGGAAGGCTGCGCGAGCGTCACGACGCAGGCGACCGCGAGCATTAAGGGGAGTCTCGAGGGGGTCGGCAAGGCGTTCGAGGCTGTGCAGAAGCAGCTCGTCGTTTTGGCCGCCGTGGTCGCGGGCGGCAGCTTTTTTAAGGAGGCGATCGCCGAGTCGCAAAAGCTGACCGCCGAGACGATGAACCTCTCGCGGCGCCTCGGCATGACGGCCGAGGATGCCTCGGCGCTGAATACGGCGCTCGGCGACATTGGCTCGGATTCGGACACGTATATCGGCGCGTTCGACAAGTTCGCGAAGCAGCTCCGGACGAACGAGGACGGGCTGCAGGCGATGGGCCTGCAGACGCGCGACGCGAACGGGCACCTGCGCGACTCGAACACGCTATTTCAAGAGGCGCTCCGGAAGGTCGGCGAATACAAGCCGGGCCTAGATCAGACGACGGCGGCGCAAACCCTATTCGGCAAAAGCGTCGACGACGCGATGAAGCTGCAAAAGCTGAATAATCAGGTGCTCGACGACGCCCGGCGGAAAAACGAGGAACTCGGGCTCGTCGTCACGAAAGAAGGGGTCGAGGCGTCGAAGGCGTACAAGGCGGCAATGAACGACGTCGGCGACGTGCTGCTCGCTGTAAAGAATGTGATCGGCCAAGCGGTGATGCCGATTTTTGCCGACCTGGGCAATCTGTTCGCCGAGGCCGGTCCGCAGTTTGTAATGATCTTTCGCGGGGCGCTCACGGCGCTGACGCTGGTTTTCCGGGGGCTGCAGGCCACGGTTAAGACGGTGGCCGGGGTTGTGTTCGAGTTCATCGGGCAGACGGTCGACCAGCTCGGGAATTTGTCGGAGCTAATGGGCGCGCTGTTGTCCGGCGATTACAAGGGCGCGGCGGACGCGTGGGACAAGTTGAAAGCCCGCTACGCGCAGGGAATCCGCAACGTCGTCAATGCGGGTCGTGACGCGTTCTCGGATGCCTCGGACGCGTGGGGCGCCGACATGGGGCGGATCTGGGGCAATGGGACGGCAGTCCCTGCGCCGAAGGGTGGCGGCCGGACGATGGGGGAATTCGGCAGCAGCAAAAAGAAGGGGGCGAAACAAGAATCTCGCATGTCGGAGTGGGAGGCCGAACTCGCCGAGAAAAAGCTCGTGATCGCCGAGCAGGGACGCGCCGAGGGTGCGTTCCGCGAAATGAGCAAGGCCGAGGAGCTGGAATATTGGCAAGCGATCCTGTCGCGCGGATCGCTGACACAAAAAGAGCTGCTCGCGGTGCGCCGGAAGGTCGCCGAGGAGGGGCTCGCGATCGATAAACAGGCGTTCGAGGCGCGGCTCGAGGGGCTGCGGGTCGAGCGCGAGGAGGCCGGGAAGAACTTCGCAGAGCGGACGCGCCTGGCCGCGCAGGCGTACGCCGAGACGGTCAGCAAGTACGGCGAGGAAAGCAAGGAAGCCCGCAAGGCTTACGCGGACGTGCTCGCCGAGCATCGCGCGTTCGTGACGCAGTCGCAGGCCCTCGAGGCGAGCGCGGCCGAGGCCCGGCGCGATCGGGCGGTCGGCGAGATTGAACTCGAGCGGATCACGCTGCAGGAGCGGCTCGCGCTCGGTGATGTCACGAAATCCGAGGCGCTGCAGGCCGAGGCGGCGTTCGAGCGGCGGCTCTATGAGATCAGGGCGGCGGCGCTGCAGGAGCGGCTCGCGTTGATCGATCCCGATAAAGACCCGGTGGCGTATGACCAGGTTAATCGGCAGATCGAGCAGTCGGAGACGCAGCACCAGCAACGCCTGGCGCAGTTGCGCGGGCAGGCGAGCGTCGAGGCCGGCAAGGGCCTGTCGGGGATGATTAACTCGCTCGAAAGCGGGTGGGCCTCGCTCCTCGCGAAGATGGCGCAAGGGCAAATGACCCTAAACGACCTCATGCGCGGGATGTTCTCGAACACGATGCAGACCGTAACGCAGACGCTCGCGCAGCTCGCGGTGAAGTGGGTCGCGCAGCGCCTCGGGCTGTCGTCGCTCGAGTCGCTCTTGATGGGTAAGCAGGTCGCGGAGCAGGCGGCGGCCTCGACGGCGGTCGTCGGCGTAAAGGCGGCCGAGGCGACGGCGGTCGTCTCGGCGAATGCGGCCGAGGGTGCGACGGCGGCGGCGGCGGCGGTGGCTCCGATCCCGTTCGTTGGGCCGGGCATGGCGGCTGCGGCGTTCGTCGGGACGATGGCGCTTTTGATGGGGGCGACAAGCGGCATTAAGTCGGCGAGCGGCGGCTATGACATTCCGGCCGGGGTTAATCCGATGGTGCAGGCCCATTCCGAGGAGATGATTCTCCCGGCGAAGTACGCCGACGTTATTCGCGGGATGGCGGATGGTGGCGGTGGCGGTGGCGGCGGTGGTGGTGGCGGGGGCTTCTCCCCAGTCGTGAACGTGCAGACGTTTGCACCTCGCGACATGGTCCGCGAGCTGCAGCGGGGCGGCGCGGTAACGCGTGCGCTCGCCGGGGCGCATCGCAATTTTCAGAAGGTGGGGGGCTAAATGAGTAACGCGATTTTCCCGGTGCTGCCGGGGCTGTCGTGGGGCGTCCTCAAAGCTCCGATCTGGAAAACCCAAACGCAAGAGTCGGTAAGCGGGCGCGAGCTGCGGTGGACCTCAATGGTTTATCCGCGCTGGCGCGTGACGCTCTCTTATGAGTTCCTGCGGGCCGGCGGCGGGTTTGCCGAGCTGCAGGCGCTCGTCGGGTTTTTCAATTCGCGGCGCGGGGCGTGGGATGACTTCCTCTGGCTTGACCAGGACGACAACGCGGTCGCCGATCAGCAGATCGGGGTCGGTAATGGCGCGCTGGTGGCCTTTACGGTCTATCGCACGTTCGGGGGCTTTTCGGAGCCGGTGCTTAACTATGTGTCGGCCCCGGTGGTCAAGGTGGGGGGCGTGGTCAAAACGGCCGGGGTTGATTACACGATCACGGCCGGCGTGCTGACGTTTTCCGCAGCTCCGGCGAATGGCGCGGCCGTGACCTGGTCCGGGCAGTTTTACAAGCGGGTCCGGTTCGAGCGCGACGAGTCGGAGTTCGAGCAGTTTCTCCGTGATCTGTGGTCGGCTAAAAAAGTCGTCCTCTTGACTGTGAAAGAGTAATCAATGAAATCCGTCGAGCCGGCCCTCGCGACGCTGTTGCAGTCGTCGAGGGCTTTTTTCGTTGTGGAGCTGTTCACGTTGACCTTGATCGGCGGGCAGATTTATCGCTGGTCGGGCGCGGACGTGGGTATCGCCTACGGTGGCAACACGTACGCGACGGGGCCGATTGTCGAGCGCGGGGCCGTGAAAACGGGTGTCGGCCTCGCGGTCACGAGTTGCGACGTCACGTTTTACGCGACGGACGCGATTACGGTCCTCGGGCTCCCGCTGCTGCAGGCGGCCCGGCGCGGGGCGCTCGATGGCGCCGAGTTGAAGATCGTCCGGGCCTTTACCGACGACCCGGCGAATCCGATCGTCGGGTCGGTGTCTGTGTTCGAGGGGCGGCTCGCGGACGCCGAGATTCTGTCGAATGCAGCCCGCTACACAGTCAAGAGCCCCGTCGAGCTGCTCGACGCGCCGTTTCCGCCGTATGTCTATCAGCCCGGGTGCGTCTGGTCGCTTTACGGGGCCGGCTGTGGGGTGTCGAAAGCGGCGCACGCCCTGGCGGTGACGGTGCAGGGCGGGAGCACGCGCTCGGTGATCGTGTGCGGCGTGACGGGCTCGGCGACGTACGACCTCGGCGAGATTGACGGCGTGACGGGTGTCAATGCTGGCGTGCGGCGGACGGTTAAGCAGCACACGGCGGGGCAGCTCGTCCTCTCGTTCCCGCTGCCGGACGCTCCGGCGGTGGGGGACACGTTCACGGTTTACAAGGGGTGTGACCGGACGCAGGCGACGTGCTCGAGCCGGTTCCCCGGTCAAGGGCGGTTCAAGGGGTTCCCGCTCGTTCCACGTCAGGAGACGGCAGCATGAAAAACGAAAACGATGCACGGGCGGCGATCGTCGCCGAGGCGCTGCGGTGGGTGGGTACGCCCTGGCACCACGGCGCCGAGGTGCTCGGCGCGGGTGTGGATTGTGCGCGGCTGGTCAAGGCGGCATACGTCGGCGCCGGGGTGCGGCCCGACTTCCGGGTCGAGGACTATCCGATCGATTTCATGCTTCACGCGGACGCCGAGCGGCTGGTCGAGACGATCGAGGCTCAGGGCGGCCGGCTGGTCGAGGTCCCGCAGGCTGGGGACGTGGTCGTCTGGCGGTTCGGCAAGTCGTTTTCGCATGCGGGGATTGTGGTCGAGTGGCCGGCGGTGGTGGTGCATGCCTTCCGGCCGTGGGGTGAGGTGGTCGCGTCGCCTGGTGATGCCGACAAGCTCTCAGGCCGCGAGGCCCGGTTTTATTCTCTCTGGTGATCTCTCATGTCCTTTTTTGGTGCTCCTGTCGCGTCCTCGGGGGTCAATCGAGTTTCGACGCTGACAATTCAAACGAGCGCGTACGGTGTCGCGATCCCGCGCGTGTGGGGGACGGCTCGTGTCGCGGGTAACTTGATCTGGTACGGGGATTTCACGTCGACGGCGCAGTCTGCCGGCGGCGGAAAGGGGGGCGCCTCTTACGTCGCGGGCTATACCTATTCGTCGTCGGTGCAGATCGGGCTTTGTGACAATCCGATCACGGCGCTCCTGTGCTCGTGGGAGAACAAGACCCGGATGACCTTCACGGCGGCGCCTGACCAGTCGGCGGGCTCGCTCGGTCAATCGCCGTGGGCGTACCTCTCGGCCAAGCATCCGACCGAGGCGCTCGCGTATCCGGGCCTTGCGTGGGTGGGGGTGGCAAACGGCAACCTCGGCACGACGCCGACGCTCCCGAGCTTGTCCTATGAGGTGCAAACGGCATCCTCGGGCGCGGGTGGCTCCTATGACGCATCGCCCGCGGTGGTCGTTCAGGACATTTTGACCGATGCGGGCTTTCCGGCGTCCCGGGTCGGGGATTTGTCGGCCTATACCGATTTCGTGTTTGCGTATGGGCTTTTCCTTTCGCCCGTTCTCGATCAGCAGCAGCGGGCCGGAGATCATCTTGACAAGGTTTTCGAGATGACTTGTTCCGCGCCGTTCTTTTCCGAAGGGAAATTGAAGGTCGTCCCGTACGGCGACACGCAAAAGACCGGGAACGGCCGGACCTTTACGCCGATCGTCGCGCCGTCCTACGCGCTGACCGACGATGACTTTCTCGCGATCGAGGGCGAGGCGCTTCCGATCCGGATCGTCCGGAAGTCTCCCGGCGATCAGAAAAATTCTCTGCGGCTCGAGTTCAAGGATCGGGCGCTCGAGTACAACACGAACACGGTGGAGGTGCAGGACGACGCGCACGCGGCGCAGTTTGGACGCCGTGCGAACCCCGAGACGCGGACGTATGAGGCGATCAAGTCTCAATCGGTGGCGCAGTCGGTCGCGTGGCTGCAAATGCAGCGGGGCCTCTATGTGTGCAACACGTACGAATTCAAGCTCGGCTTGAAATTCTGCCGGCTCGAGCCGATGGATATTTTGACGCTGACTCATGCGGGGCTCGGGCTGTCGGGGGCTCCGGTCCGGGTGCTCGACGTCGAGGATTCTCCGGACGGGAAAATTACGGTCACGGCTGAGGATTTCGTCCAGGGGGCCGGGCTGGCGCCGACCGTCCCGTCGCCGCCGTCGTCGGGCTACTCGACTAACGCGAACGTCGCGCCGGGGAATGCTGCGGCGCCTGTCGTGTTCGAGCCGCCGTTACAGTTGGCGGGCCAGCCCGAGATTTGGCTCGCGACGGGGGGCGGGGCGAATTACGGCGGGTGTGACGTCTGGGTGTCATTCGATGGCACGACGTATAAGAAGATCGGCACGCATGCCGTGAAATCGCGCTTTGGCGTTACGACGGCGGTCTTTCCGACTGGCGTCGATCCGGACACGACGAGCACGCTCTCGGTCGATCTGACGGCGTCAGGCGGGGTGCTCTCTGGCGGGCTGGCGCAGGATCGCGACACGTTCAATACGCTGTGCTGGGTCGGCGGCGAGCTGGTCAGTTACCAGACGTCGACGCTCGTCTCTGCGGGCCGTTACAACCTCTCGAGCCTGCGGCGTGGTGCCTATGGGTCGCCGATCTCGGCTCATGCGTCGGGCGCCTCGTTCGTGCGGCTTGACGGTAACGTGTTCCGTTATGCCTACGACCCGTCGCTCGTCGGCAAGACGCTTTATCTCAAGCTGCAGGCGTTCAACCTTTACGGCGCGGCATATCAGGACCTCGCGGCGCTCTCTCCGGTGGCGTACACGGTGCAGGGCTATCCGCCTCCGAATCTCTCGGGGTACGCCGTCGCGACGGCGGGGGATGGGACGCGCGTCCATACGTGGAGCACGTCGGCGGCCGTGGTAAGCGGCGCTGTTGTCGAGGTGCGATTTAGTGCCTCGGCGGGCGCGGCCTGGTCGGCAATGTCGGTTCTCGGCCAAGCCCCGTACGGTGGCGGTCGCCTCGAGGTGCAGACGCCTGCGGCCGGTACATGGACGTTCGAGGCCCGCATTCGCGACACGTTCGGCGCGATCAGCGCGACGGGCGCCCGGACGACGGTCACGCTCGGCGCGGCTCCGGTTGGGGCTGTTGGTGGGGCAAATCGGGCGTTCAATACGTCGGCCCATCCGCTTTATCCAAATGATGATGGGTGGTCGGTTTGGACGAATGCCGGCAGCGGGTTTGCCGGCAGTGAGGCCGATAGGGGGTATGTTCTTCCGGCGTGGGCTACCTATGCGATGCCTGGCGGCGCATCGCGGTATTTGCATGCCGTTGGTTCGGTTGTTGTCGGGCGAGAGCTGGAATGGAATGTCCATCCGCAGCAAATCCAAGTTCTTCCGGGCACGCGCGTCGAGGCTTACGCATTGACGGGTGCCATGCGCTGTACGGCAGCAGTGTGTATCAACTGGTATGACGGATTGGGGGGGCTTACGCAGGTTACGGTCGGAAGTAATGTGTCCGAGAAGCCCGGCGGCACCACGCTAGCTGACTTCAAGAAAACGGGCGGTTTTGCCGTGGCGCCGGCCGGTACTCGGTGGATGTCGCTTTGCGTCAAGCTCAGGGACATGACGGGGGCTGATGCCTATGTGTTCTTCGATCAGGCTTACATTGGCGAGGCGCTCGACGCGCAAAGTGGATTCTCGCCCTGGTCGGATGGTGCTCGGGCGGTCACTAATACGTCACAGCTCACCGATGGGGCAAGCCTCGGGCAGACCGCGAAATGGTCGGGCGTAACGGGGGCTGGGAGGCCGCAGGACAACGCGACTGCAGGCGCTACGCTTGGCGTGAATGTCGACGGTCAGATTACTGCGAGTAACGTCGCGGCGCTGGTTGGAGCTGGCGCGATGGGTACGAGCCAGCTCGCGGCCCAAGCTGCTACGTCGGTCATGCAGTCGGCGAGCGCGACCTACTCCGGCATTTTGTCGGGGTCGACGACGGCGATCGGATTCTTTGACTTGCTCGACGAGGCGAAAACGGGCGCGGTGGTGGCGATGGAAAGCTGCGGCATGTTCTGGCCTCAAGGTGCGATGGATGTCTATTGCACGATTACGGCGGTCCCCGGGACGCCGAGCGGGCCGGGGCTAGGGTTGCCGTGGGGGACCGAGTACGTCCTTGTTTCGGAGTTCCCGATCGCGAAGTTTTCGGGGGTTGATGAGCGGGGATATTCGATCGGCACGTCCTTTGTGCTGCCGGCTGTGCAAAACATCCGGGTATTCGTAAAGCTGCGGCCGGCTGGTGCGTTGTTGAACGTCAAACAGGCGACGCGAATCGAGGTGATGAAACGATGATGGGCGCAATTTTTGGGCCGGACGGGGTGTTTACCGGGCAGACCGTCGCGGGGTCCGATGAATCGTTAATGCTGCGCATGGTGCCGGAAGGCATGAGCGTTTGGCGCTATGAGGCGGCCCCGCCGGACCCGCTGCGGTGGCGTGTCGAGGGGGGCGAGCTGGTCGATTACCGGCCGCCGGCTCCGCTGGATACGGATCGCGAGGTCTGGTCGTGGGACGCCTCGGCCTGGCGCTGGGTGTCCTCGCCGACCGTCTCGGCGGCGCGGGCGGCGGCGGTGGTGCAGATCGACGAGGCGGCCGGGCGGGCGCGGGCGCGCTATATCACGACGGCGCCCGGTCAGGACGCGACCTATACGGCGAAGTACGCCGAGGCGGTCGCGTACCGGGTGGCGGGTTATCCCGACGACCTCGCCGGGTGGCCGTATGTGGCCGGCGAGAGCGCGCCTCGTGCGGACCGTACGGCCCGCGAGGCGGCGGACCGGATCATCCGCCTTGGGCAGTTGTGGGGGGAGGTGATCGGGCCTCAGATCGAGGCGACGCGGGTCAATGGAAAGGATCGGCTCGCGGCGCTGGGTGATGCGGGCGCGATCGCCGAGTTTGCTGCGCAAGTCGTCGCGGCGTTGGATGCAGTCTAAGAAAGGGGGTTTTTGTGGGCTTGAAACAAGTCGCGATCGGAATCGACCAGCTCGGTAACACGCTGGCCGGCGGCTACGCGGACGAGACGATTAGCGCGCGGTGTTGGCGTTTGCGCGGCACCTCGCGGCGCTGGCGTATGGCGTGGCGGGTGGTCGACGCGATTTTCGGCGCGGGGCATTGCTGCGGGGCTTATGAGTCCGAACGGCTCCGCTCGCAGTCGCCGCCGGAGTACCGTCCGGCGCCGTAGTTGTGCAGACGTCTGCAATCGATTTGACCCGCTTCGGCGGGTTTTTCTTTTTTGGGGGGTGCATGTGTCGGGCAAGGATGATCCGGGCGTAGGGCTCGGGGTGGTTCAAGAGGCGCTCGACGGCGTTCGCGAGGACGTCCGGGAGATTCGGGCGGCAATGTCGAAGATGGCCGACGCGGTCGTTCGGCTGGCCGTGCTCGAGGAGCGTCACGCGGTTGTGTCGAGCGCGCAGGATCGGGCCTTTGGCGCAATCAGCAAGCTCTCGGATCGCGTGCGCGATCTCGAGCAGGCGATCCCGGAGAAGCTCGAGGCGCGGATTCGTGATCTTGAGCAGGCGCAGCCGGTGCAGCGGCTTACGTCGGGCTGGATTGTCGCGGCGTGCGGCTTTTGTGGCGGCCTGTTTGTAATGGTGGTTTTGAAAAAAATCGGGGTGATGTGATGAAGCGTTTTCGTTTTTGGGTGATGGGCGTCGCGTCCGTCGCGGTGGCGGCGCTGTACCTGGTCGCCGATCCGGACGGCGGCCGGCAGTTTGCGGAGCAGCTCCGCGCGCTTGTGGGGGTGGTGTTCGCGCTCCCGCTGGTCTATCTGGCACGGCGGGCGCTCGCTGAGTCGGTGCGCGGGCGTGACCTGGCCGAGCTGGTGCGCGATGGCAACGTCGCCGCCGGGCTGGCGTATCTCGGCCTTCGCGTGCTCGAGGTCGGGCTCCTGCTGGTGATCTGTGGCCGGGCGCCTGCGGCCGAGCTGCCGGCCGGGGCTGTGCAGTATCTCCCTGTGCTGCAGTCGGAAGTCTCGGCCCGCTGGCCGTCGATGCCGGCGCCGTCGATGCTCGCGGCGCTGGTGGAGCAGGAAAGCGGATGGAGGGAGCGGGCGACGCTCCACACGTCGCGCGAGGACGGCGTCGGCCTCGGGCAGTTTACGCGGGCGTACGGTGCAGACGGGCGGCTCCGCTTTGATGCGCTGGCCGAGGTGTCGCGGCTCGACCCGTCGCTCGCCGCGTGGTCGTGGGCGGATCGCTATAACCCCCGGATGCAGCTCCGGGCGGTGGTGGTGAAAGTGCGAACGTGTCACGCGCGCCTCTCGCGCCTGGTGCGCGACGATTACAACGCGCTGGCGATGTGTGACGCGGCTTACAACGGCGGCGAGGGCGGCGTGATGGCCGAGCGTCGACTATGCGCGCAGGCGCCCGGGTGTGACCCGGGCGTCTGGTTCGGCAACGTCGAGGCGCATTCGACAAAGAGCCGGGCGCGGTGGCACGGCTACGGCGCGAGCGCGTTCGAGATCAATCGCGGGCACGTTCAGAACGTGATGATCGTCCGGCGGGCGAAGTACGTCGCGGCGCTGGGGGCGTGATCGTGTGGACTGTGCCTATTCCGTGGGCGTGGCGGGCTTTGGTGTGGGGCGTGCTGTTGATTGCTGCCGGCGTTGTCGGCTGGCTTGACGGTACGACCCGCGCCGGGTCCGAGGCGCTGCGCCGCGACCAGGTCGCGGCCGAGGTGGTGGGTCGTCGCGTGGGCGAGCTGCAGGAGCAGGCCCGCGCGGCGGAACGAAAGCATGCCGAGGCGCTCGCCGAGGTGTCTCGAGACTATCAGGAGAAAATCAGTGAACGTGATCGACAACGCACGGCGGACCGTGCTGCTCTGCTGTCTGGCGCTCTGCGCCTGCGCGACCCCGGCCCCGCCCCGGCTGGTCGAAGTGTCGCCGCCTCGGCTGGCGCCGGCTCCTGCGGATGTGATGGTCCCCCGTCCCGCGAACTTTCGGGCGCGGCTGCTGGGTTTCTTCTCGACCTCGCCGCCGACGCCGACGCCGTCGCCGACCAGCTCGCCGCCTGTCAGCGGGTTGTGACCGAGGACCGCGCGGCGGGTGGTGTGCCGTGACGGGCTAGGCGTAGGGGTCCGGGGCGTCCGGAATGTCGGGCGCCGTTGTCCTCGCGTCGAGGAGTGCGCCGGTTTTGCGGTGGATGTTGAGCACGCGGCCGGCGCCGGTCTTTGAAATGAGCTGTATCGTGATCGGCTTCGGGCCGTTGGCGTACGGGTCCGCTCCGGCGTGGAGGATCACGATCCGCTCGAAGGTGTCGGCGACCATGTTCCGGATTTGCAGGCGGGCGTCGTGGTCCATGCCGAGGGCACGCTCGGCCAGCGCCGACCAGGCGCTCGCGAGGGCGGGCGTCGTGCTCCTCGAGGCGACGGCGGCGAGTTCGCGCTCTGTGGCGGTGGCTTCGGTGTTGAGCTGCTCGAGCTGCGCCTCGAGGTCGCGGGCGCGGCGGGCGAATGCGACCGGCGCCGGGCCGTCGTCGTCGAGGAGCGCGTCCGTAATCTTTGCGATCTGGCGCTCGACCTGGGTGATCTCGAGTCGGAGTTTCGCGAGGCGAGCGCGGGGCGTCTGCAGGTCCGGCCCGCCTTCGGTGATCGCGGTCAGGTTCATTTGATCCGAGCACCAGGCGAGGAGGGCGTGCTCGACCGGGACGACCGAGCACGTCCCCGGCACGGGACATTCGTGGGCGTGCGCGTTGCGTTGGCACGTCAAACGGCGGTGGCCGTCCTGCGGTATTCCGTCCGGGCGCTTGTTCCGGGTCATGAGGTTTTGCGCGACGACGGCCGCGCCGCAGTATCCGCAAAAGGTCCGTTTCATGCCGGTAATCAGGCCGACGATGTCGCCGCGTCCTCGGCGGCGGCTCCGGTCGCCGAGGAGGTGCTGCAGCTCGGCCCATTCGTCGGCGGTCATGAGTGCCGGGTAATAGTCGAACATGGTGTATTCCTGGCCGTCTATCTCGAGCCGCTTCGCACCGTAAAGCGCGGGCAGGCGCAGGAGCTTATAGATACTCGACGCGGCCCCGCCTTTGGGGGCGAGCTTGAGGCCGTGCGCGTTTAGCTCTCGGATGATCCGGGTGGCCCCCTCGCCGGCCCGGAATAGCTCGACGGTCCGGCGGACGGCGGCGACGTGCTCCTCGACAAGCTCCCAGCCTTGGCCGGACCTTCGGACCCATGCCGGATCATGGCCGTTGTTGATCGGCCCGCGATACGTGCCGGCGATCCATTGCTCGCAAAGCCGTCGAATCGATGCCTTCACGCGGACCGACTTCGTCTCGCTTTCCTTGTGTGCTTGGATCATCAAGAGGAGGCTATAAACGAGGTCCATCGGCTGCGCCTTGAGGCCCTCTCTGTTGTATTCCCGGCCGTCGCTCGCGGTAACGACTGTTATCCCCGCGTTGATGATCTGCGCGAGCTGCGCCTGCGCGACGATGGGCTCGGCCCGGCTGAGTCGGTCGAGTGCCTCGACGATCAGGACGGACCCGGGCGAGATCGTGCCGGCCGATACAGCCTCGAGAAAAACCCCGAGCGCGCCTTGCTTGATGTGGCGCTGGTGGTACGCCGAGAGGCCCTCGTCACGCATCGATAACGACTCGTCGAGGGCGAGGTCGTGCGCGGCGGCCCATTGGCGCGCGTAGGCTGTTTGGCGATCGATGCTCGAGCCCGCCGATTGCCTCGGGTCCGAGAACCGTAGATAACTGTATACTCGCGGTTTAGTCATTTTTAGGCTGCAGCATGAGCAACAAACCGCCAAGTATAGGTGTAGTTAGCCTTGGGTGCCCCAAGGCCCTGGTCGATTCCGAACACATCCTCACCCGTCTGCGGGCCGAGGGCTACGAGATCTCGCCGTCGTATGAAGGCTCCGATCTGGTGGTCATCAACACCTGCGGCTTCATCGACGCAGCGGTGGAGGAATCCCTCGACGCCATCGGCGAAGCCCTCAACGAGAACGGCAAGGTGATCGTTACCGGGTGTCTCGGCGCCAAGGAAGACGTGGTGATGGCGGCCCACCCGCAAGTGCTGGCCGTCACCGGCCCCCACGCCACCGAACAGGTCATGCAGGAGGTGCACAAGCACCTGCCCAAGCCCCACGATCCGTTCATCGACCTGCTGCCGCCCCAGGGCGTCAAGCTCACGCCTAATCACTACGCCTACCTCAAGATTTCCGAAGGCTGCAACCACCGCTGCACCTTCTGCATCATCCCGTCGCTGCGTGGCGATCTCGTCAGCCGCCCGATCGGCGACGTGATGCGCGAGGCCGAGAACCTCGTCAATGCCGGCGTGAAGGAGCTGCTGGTCGTCTCCCAGGACACCTCCGCCTACGGCGTTGACGTGAAGTACCGTACCGGCTTCTGGGGCGGCAAGCCCGTCCGCACCAAGCTCTACGACCTGTGCAACGCGCTGGGCGACCTGGGCGTGTGGGTGCGCCTGCACTACGTGTATCCCTACCCCAGCGTGGATGACATCATCCCGCTGATGGCCGAGGGCAAGATCCTCCCGTACCTCGACGTGCCCTTCCAGCACGCCAGCCCGCGCATCCTGAAGGCCATGAAGCGCCCGGCCAGCACCGAGAACAACCTTGAGCGCATTCGCCGCTGGCGTGAGATCTGCCCCGATCTCACCATCCGCTCCACCTTCATCACCGGCTTCCCCGGCGAAACCGATGCCGATTTTGAAGAGCTGCTGCAGTTCCTTGAAGAAGCCAAGCTCGACCGCGTGGGCGCCTTCGCCTACTCGCCGGTCGAAGGTGCCGCCGCCAACGAGCTGGCCGATCCGGTGCCGGAAGAAATCCGCGAAGAGCGCCGCATCCAGCTGATGGAATTCCAGGAAGACATCTCCACCGAGCGCCTCGAGCGCTTCATCGGCCGCGAGATGACCGTCCTGGTGGACGAGATCGACGAGGAGGGCGCGCTGGCCCGTTCGCCCGGCGATGCGCCCGACATCGACGGCCTGGTCATCATCCCGGCTGGCGAGAACCTCGAGCCCGGCGAGTTCGCCCGCGTCCGCATCACCGACTGCGACGTCCACGACCTGTACGCCGAACCGATCTGACCCTCGGACCCCTGTAGGTCGGACTTCAGTCCGACTCCGCAGCCCAAACCCCGGTCCTGTAGGTCGGACTTCAGTCCGACAACGCTGTCCGATATGAGCACGATGTCGGACTGAAGTCCGACCTACAGGGAATCGCCAACCGTTTCGTCACCCGGACACCCATGAAACGCACCCCCCGCATCGGCATCGCCCTCGGCAGCGGCTCCGCCCGGGGCTGGGCGCATATCGGCGTGTTGCGGGCGCTGGCCCGCGAGGGCATCGAGCCGCAGATCATCGCGGGCTGCTCCATCGGCGCCTTCGTTGGCGCCGTGGCGGCGGCGGGGGATCTGGAAAAGCTCGGCAGCTGGGTCGAGACCCTCGGCTGGCAGGACGTCGTCGGCCTGATGGACATGGGCCTGCGCGGCGGTCTCATCAAGGGTGATCGGCTGATCACCTTCTTCGAACGCAACTTCGTCGACCGGGATTTCATCTCCCTCAGTCACAGCTTCGGCTGCGTCGCCACTGATCTGCAGAGCGGGCACGAAGTCTGGCTGCGCGAAGGCAGTGTCTCGGCGGCCGTGCGCGCCTCCATCGCGCTGCCCGGCCTGCTCACGCCGTCGTGGCAGGATGGCCGGCTGCTGGTGGATGGCGGCCTCGTCAATCCGGTGCCGGTGTCGCTGGCCCGGGCGATGGGCGCCGACATCGTCATCGCCGTCGATCTCAACTCCGATGTCGTTGGCGCCGCCTGGCGCAATCATCGCCCCGAACCCGAACGCAACACCGAAACCACCGCCAACGGCTGGTCGAAGCGCCTGCTGTCCCGCTTCGGGCGCAACAACGCGCCGCCTACCGATGAGCCGGAGGAAGAGCCGGAAGGCACGCCTTCCATGCTCACCGTGATGCAGAGCAGCATCTCCATCATGTCGGTGCGCATCGCCCGCAGCCGTCTGGCCGGCGAACCCGCCGACGTGCTCATCTCCCCGCGCCTTGCCCAGCTTGGCCTGATGGACTATCACCGGGGGTGTGAGGCGATCGCCGAAGGCGAAGCCGCCGTCGAGCTTGCCCTGCCGTCCATCCGCCGCGCCCTCGGGCGCTGAAATCCGTCCTTCGCCGGGAGGCGTCCCATGAATGCCCTGATCGAAACCCTGCGTGCGATCGTCGGCGAGCCCCATTGCCTGGTGGCGGACGCCGACAAAGCTCCCTATCTCACCGACTGGCGCGGCCGCTACACCGGCACCGCGTCGGCCGTCGTGCTGCCGGCCGATACGGCCGAGGTGTCCGCCGTGGTGCGTGCCTGCGCCGACGCCGGCTGTGCCATCGTGCCCCAGGGTGGCAACACCGGCCTGTGCGGCGGCGCCACGCCGCTGGCGGGCAGTGCGGCGGTGGTGGTCAATCTCTCACGGCTGCGCCGGGTGCGGCGGGTTGATCCAGCCAACAACGCCATCGTCGTCGAGGCCGGCGTCACCCTGGTGGCCGTGCAAGCCGCGGCCGAGGAGGCCGACCGGCTGTTCCCGCTCTCCCTGGCCAGCGAAGGCAGCTGCGAGGTGGGTGGGTTCATCTCCACCAACGCCGGTGGCGTGCAGGTGCTGCGCTACGGCAACGCCCGCGAGCTGGTGCTCGGGCTGGAGGTGGTGCTCCCCGACGGGCAGATCTGGGACGGCCTGCGCGCACTGCGCAAGGACAACACGGGCTATGATCTCAAACAGCTTTTCATCGGCGCGGAAGGTACGCTGGGCATCGTCACCGCGGCGAGCCTCAAGCTCTTCCCGCGTCTGCGGGCGTCCGCCACGGCCTGGCTGGCGATCGCCGATCCGGCCGCGGCGGTCGACCTGCTCGGCCGGCTGCGTGCGGTGGCCGGCGATCGCGTCACCGCCTTTGAGCTGGTCAGCCGGCAGTCGCTGGATCTGGTGCTCCAGCACATCCCCGGTGCGCGCGATCCGCTCGCCGATGCGTATCCCTGGTATGTGCTTGTCGAGCTGACCGACACCCGCATCGACGCGGGCCTTGAGGAGCTGCTCGAAGAGGAGGTGGGGCAGGGCGTCGATGCGGGGCTGATCCTCGACGGTACCATTGCCGCCAGCACCACCCAGGCCGCCGCCCTGTGGGCCTTGCGCGAGAACATCTCCGAAGCCCAGAAGCGCGAAGGCGTGAGCATCAAGCACGACATCTCCGTGCCGGTCAGCGAAATTCCCCGCTTCATCGCCCTCGCCGGAGAGCGTCTCGAAGCCGCCTACCCGGGCCTGCGCATCGTGTGCTTCGGCCATCTGGGCGATGGCAACCTGCACTACAACCAGTCGCGGCCAGTGAAGGGCGAGAACAGCGCCTTCATCGAGCGCACCGCCGAGGTCAATCGGATCGTCCACGGCCTCGCAGCCGAGCTGGGCGGGTCGATTTCTGCCGAGCATGGCATCGGCCAGTTGAAGCGCGATATTCTCATGTTCTACAAGCCCCCGATCGAGCTTGAGATGATGAAGATCCTCAAGCGCGCCTTCGATCCGGAAGGGCGCATGAATCCGGGAAAATTACTCTGATGTGACGCAGTGCACGGGCGATATGTGAGCGATATCTCATTGATATTTCTAGGCTCAAAATGGGCATTGGCGTATTTGTCGGAATTTTTGACACATCCTGAAAAGCGCCACCCGCGTTTTTTTTAAGCTCATGAATTTAAAAAAAATTAACTGTCTGGCACGTAACCTGCTTCTTTTTGAGCTGGAAACAGATTTTGATGTGGCGCCAGTTCGCCGTGCGTTCAAGAGGCGGCCAGCCCCAGCAATCTGAACCTAAGGTTCATTACAAGGAGATTCAACTCATGAAGAAATCGGCTCTGCTCGTCGCCGTTGCGCTGGGTACTCTCAGCGCTGGCGCCAACGCCGCGGTGTACTCCACCACCTTTGAAGGCCTCAACGGCAACTTCCTCATCAACAACTTCGGCACCGACATGCCGGGCGCCACCCCCACGCTGCCGGATGCGGATCGCACCTTCAATGTGTCGCTGACCAACGTCAACGGCAAGGTCACCATCGAAGTCCCGGTTGCCGGCATCTACGACATCTACGCCAAGGCTGGCTCCAGTTCCGTCATCGATTTCGACGGCGTGGTCGGTCCCGACCTGGGCGTGGCTTATGCTGCAAACACCAAGATCGGCACGGGCCCGCTGGCCGTCACCGGCGTCAGCACCAGCCTGCTCGAGTTCAACTTCAATGGCACCAACGCCACCACGCTCAAGCTGGACGGCGTGAGCCAGGCGATTCCGTACACCACCGGCAGCCTCACCGTCACCGGCGCTGCGGCGACCTCCCTGTTCGGCACCCTGCTGGGCCTGGGTGGCTTCCTGGGCGGCGCAGTCTCCGGCACGGTCGATATCCTCTATCAGGTCTATCAAGACCGTATCGACTTCGCCATCGACGAGACCAACCTGGTTGGCGGTAGCTTCGAAAACGCGCTGCTGGTGCTGGACAACATGCCTGCCGGCACCATCCCGGGCAAGGGTGCTGGTGACCGTAATGGCATCATCGACGGCACCTTCGCCACCAATGGCGTGCTTTACGCCGTTCCGGAACCCGCCTCGATGGCGCTGCTGGGCCTCGGCATGGCTGGTCTGGCTGCAGTGCGTCGCCGCAAGTAAGCCGCTTCGCTGCACCGGCTTGTCCGGTGCGGTATGCGTGATCAAACGGCAACCGTCAGGTTGCCGTTTGTGCTTTGTGTGGGGCTGGGCGGGCTGGATGGATGTTTTTTTTCAGCAAAATGCAGAAAAGGGTTTACAGCCTCCTGGAGCATGTCTATAATGCGCTTCTCGTTGCACGGGGGTATAGCTCAGCTGGGAGAGCGCTTGCATGGCATGCAAGAGGTCAGCGGTTCGATCCCGCTTACCTCCACCAAACGACTTGCAGTACATAGGGTCCCCATCGTCTAGAGGCCTAGGACACCGCCCTTTCACGGCGATAACCGGGGTTCGAATCCCCGTGGGGACGCCAGGATCAAGCGTCCTGCAGCAATGCAGGCAGTCGCAACCAAGACCGGGTTGTGGCGGCAGTTAAAGTGCGGAGTGGTAGTTCAGTCGGTTAGAATACCGGCCTGTCACGCCGGGGGTCGCGGGTTCGAGTCCCGTCCACTCCGCCACCAACAGAAACGAAGAAGGCTCTGCTTTCTTTGGGCTGTAATAGCAGTCCCCATCGTCTAGAGGCCTAGGACACCGCCCTTTCACGGCGATAACCGGGGTTCGAATCCCCGTGGGGACGCCACTTTAGCCAGGAGTGGTCAAGCTAGTAGTTGTTGTGTTGTGGGGGTATAGCTCAGCTGGGAGAGCGCTTGCATGGCATGCAAGAGGTCAGCGGTTCGATCCCGCTTACCTCCACCAAACAACCGAATACACAGGTCCCCATCGTCTAGAGGCCTAGGACACCGCCCTTTCACGGCGATAACCGGGGTTCGAATCCCCGTGGGGACGCCAGGATCAAGCGTCCTGCAGCAATGCAGGCAGTTGCAGCCAAGCCCGGCTGTGACAGCAGTCAAAGCGCGGAGTGGTAGTTCAGTCGGTTAGAATACCGGCCTGTCACGCCGGGGGTCGCGGGTTCGAGTCCCGTCCACTCCGCCAGTCATTTCAAAAGCCTCGCAGATCCTGCGAGGCTTTTTTGCGTTGGTTTCCTGAGTCTGGTGGCCTGTGGTTGTCGGCTTCTCCCTCCTCCTGTTTCCGTTGTGTGTCGCTGTCCCTGTTCCTTTGCTGGTGGTGCTGGCGTGTGCCTGTTCAGGCTGGGCTGGGGTGTCTGGGCGGCATGTGTGCCCGGTAATCTCATTGTTGGTGATGCATGCCAAATCATTTTCGCGGAGGTCGGGTGGTGCTGACCTTTGGCCTTCGCAGTGCTGTACTCGGCTGATCGCTGCTGTGTTGCCTTCAGCGTATGGCGTGGCTGCAGTGCCGCTTCGGGGTGGCGATGTGTCGGAAAATTTTACATACATTGTAAAATAGTGAAAAATGCATATTTTAATCCACTGATTTATCTGGGTTTTGATTTTGGCCTGATTATTGCTTAAGCATTGCGGCGCGACATGATTTTGCAATTATGTGAAGAGTCGTCAAACACGGGTCGCGTTTGGCATTGTTTTAACGTTGTTGTGTGAAATTACCTGTCCGTCGACGGCGGGCTTTGTAAAATACTGAAATATGTTGGTCGGGTTGCATCTGTATGCTCCCTGTTGTTCAAGTCGGTGCTGTGGCGGTGGCGTACGACGTTCCGTGGTGTGCAATCAAGTTTGCGTGGGCGTAAGCGCCTGCCAATAAAAGGCTGATTCGAATGTTATCGATGTCGTTGTTCCTGCTGGGTCTGATTGTTTCCGCTGTGGCGGTTTACTACAGCATCCAGGCCTCCCATCGCTTTGGGGTTGTCGATCAGCCCGGTGGTCACAAGGCGCACGACACCGTGACGCCGTTTGTGGGTGGGGTGGGCATCCTCGCGGCCATGCTCACGGGCGGCTACGTTGTCAGCCAGTATTTCCCGTCCTTCGGAGATCGGATCTACGTGTTGCTTGGCGGCGTGCTCGTTCTGTTCATCACGGGTTTTGCCGACGACATCCTGCAGCTCAACTACAAGATCCGCTTCGGCATCCAGGCTGCCGTGGGTCTGGCCATGGTGTTTCTGGGGGGGGTCGAGATTTCCGATCTCGGGCAGCTGCTCTCGGGTGATCTCCTCTCCCTAGGTTATCTCGCTGTCCCGATCACCCTGCTGGCAACCATCGGTGCCATCAACGCCCTCAACATGATCGATGGCATCGACGGGCTTTCCGGTTCCCTGTCCATCGTCAGTCTTCTGCTGATTGCTCTTGCCGTTTATATCTCGGGCGATCCGGCCTACTTTTCGTTGATCCTGATCATCGCCGGCGGGGTTGCGGGCTTTCTGTGCTTCAACCTGCGTTATCTGGGCTGGCGTCGCGCACGATGCTTCATGGGTGACAACGGCAGCATGCAGCTTGGCTTCGTGTTTGCCTGGCTCCTCTCCGATCTCTCCCAGTCAAACGAGAGCGTTCGTGCCATCACCCCCATCACCACCCTGTGGCTGTTTGCGGTGCCGCTGATCGACACCCTGTGCGTCATGCTGCGACGCATGTGGATGGGGCGCTCCCCCTTCCACGCCGACCGCAACCATCTGCATCACCTCTTCCTGCGGGCCGGTTTCCGGGTGCAGGATGCCGTGCTGGTGCTGGCGCTGGTGCAATTCTGCTTTGGGGCTATCGGCCTGCTGGGCATGTATGCCGGCGTAGACGAGCTGGTGATGCTGGCGGCCTTCCTGGTCGTGTTTGCGGTGTGCTTCTTCATCGTGCTGCGCCCGTGGCGGCTGGTGCCGCTGCTGCGGCGCATCCACCGGTCGCTCGGCATGACGTCCGTCCATGCCGTGGGTGTGCATGTGGCCGGCCTGCCGGAGCACAAGCTGGGTTCGTTTGCCGATATGCTCAACCGCTGCATCGGCCCCCATGTGGATTTCCGTTTCCGCGCCTACCACACCGAGGGTAACGCAGGCCCCGCCTGCTATGGCGTGATCCAGCTCCTTGGTGACGACCAGGATCTCACCCAGGCTCACATCAGCCGCATCATTGCCGTGCTGCGCCGAGAGGTCGGGCGCGAACCCGGCGTGAAGGTCCGCCAGTTTGTAGACCGGAAGGAAACCCACGACCGCCGCGTCGGCGAAAAGTATCGGCGCAGCGAACGCCGGGCGGGGGACCGACGCTCTACCGGCAACGCTGCGCTGATCTATCGTCTGGATAGCGCTGCCGGCGAGCCCAGCGTTGTCGCGCACGGGTGAGGGGTAGATAGTTTTGTACGACCGCATCCTCGTTGTATGCACGGGCAACATCTGCCGTAGCCCCGTAGCCGAATATCTGCTCCGCGACGCCCTTTTACGTTCCGGCCGCAAGCCCGAGGTGGCTTCGGCCGGCGTTGGTGCGCTGGTGGGTGATCCTGCCCACGAAACTGCAACCGCCATGATGGCCGCCAGGGGCATTGATCTTGCGCCGCACCGGGCCCAGCAGGCCGATGTGGCCCTGTGCCGCTGGGCCGAGCTCGTGTTGGTGATGGAAAGCCACCATCGTGAGGCGCTCACCGACATCGATCCCGCTGTTCGCGGCAAGACCTTTCTGCTGGGGCACTGGGGCAAGTTTGAAATCCCCGACCCCTACAAGCGGTCCCAGACCGTATGGGATGAGGCTGTAGGCCTCATCGACCGTGGCGTGACCGAATGGTCCCGGCGACTGTAAGGTCAATCTCAACTATCGTGTCCAATGTGTGTCTTGTGCCCTATGACGTTAACGGGGCTCAACTATCATTCGGGGTACTGTTCAAACACAATCAGTCAGGGCATCCATGAACACTATTCCTGATGGAGCATTCGCTCCCTCCATGCCTGCCAAGTCGCGTATGGCCAGCAGCCTGCTGCTGGCTATTGTGTGCGCGAGTCTGGGCGCATGTGCCGTTGTTCCCGGTGACAAGGCTTACGGCCTGCGCGACCAGCAATCTTCCGTCAAGCTGCCCGTGCGCCAGGCCGAGGCCGCCGAGCCGGTGCCGGCCAATGTGAACATCAAGCCGATCACCGCTGAGCTCATCATCGAACAGATGAAGCTCGCCGCGGCCGAGCGGCCCACCGCCACCAACACCAACCTGACCGGGCGTGGTGGCAAGCCCGCGGCCCCCAGCGCCGCCGTGCCCGATTACAAGGTAGGCCCGGGCGACGTGCTGACCATCATCGTGTGGGACCACCCCGAGCTCACCACCCCCGCCGGTCAGTACCGTTCGGCAGACCAGGCGGGTACCGTGGTAAATGAAGACGGCACCATCTACTACCCCTATGTGGGCACGCTGCAGGTGGCCGGCAAGACATCGCGCCAGATCCGCGAGATGCTGATTGCCCGCCTTGCCAAGTTCATCGAGCGGGTGCAGCTGGATGTGCGCGTCGCCGCCTTCCGCAGCCAGCGCATCTATGTGGTGGGCGAGGTGGCCAAACCGGGCCAGCTCTCCATCTCGGACGTGCCGATGACCGTGCTTGAAGCCGTCAATCAGGCCGGTGGCTTTGGCCCCGAAGCCGACCACAGCCGTGTGCTGCTCACCCGCAAGGGCACCACCTTCCGGGTGGATATCCAGGCCATGTACGAAAACGGTGCCACCGAGCAGAACGCGCTGCTTGAGCATGGCGACATCCTCAACGTGCAGGATCGCAGCTTCAACAAGATCTTTGTGCTGGGCGCCGTGCAAAAGCCCGGTTCGCTGGTCATGACCAAGAAGCGCTCCACCCTGGCCGAAGCTTTGGCCGACACTGGTTACATCGCCCAGGATCAGGCCAATCCCAAGTGGATCTACGTGATGCGCGGCGAGAGCGAAACGCCGGAGCTCTTCCACCTGGATGGTAGCTCGCCGGACGCCATGCTGCTGGCCGATCGTTTCCCGCTTCGCCCGCGTGACATCGTTTATGTGGATGCCGCCGATGTGGTGCGCTGGAACCGTGTGATGAGCAACATTCTGCCGACCGCTACTACGTTATACCAGACCAGCCTGACGAGATACCCGCTGTTTGGCGGACGCAATCCTTAACTGGCGCGCGCTGGCCCGTGCTTGGCGCGGGCCGTACTTTATCGGGGCCGATCCAGTTCGGTCGTCCAATTGAAAACAATCCTGTGTAGGGCCAACCCGATTGGCTTACTCAGCATCACGCAAACAGCAAATCGTCATGGACAACGAAAATCTCAAAGCCGCCGCGGGCATCTCCGGTCAGCAGATCGCGAATTCTAACGAAGAGCCGGAAGGATTTGCCGTAGGCGAAATCGTCGCGGTAGTGATGGAACACCGCTGGCTGGTTGCGACTGTCACCGCGGTTGCAGTCCTGCTGGGTGTTGCCTGGTCTGTCGTGTCCAAGCCGGTCTATCGGGCCGATGGGCTCATCCAAGTGGAAGAGAAGGCCAGCGGCATGTCCGCGCTTAAGGAACTACAGCCGCTTCTGGGTGACAGCACCACCGTATCGGCCGAACTCGAAATCCTAACCTCGCGCATGGTGCTCGGCCGTGTCATCGACAAACTAAAGCTCAACATCGATGTCCAGCCCAAGTATTTTCCCCTGATCGGACCGGCCATTGCCCGCCGCTATGAGGGCGAGCAACCCAACGAGCCCGTACTCGGCCTCGCCAGCTATGCATGGGGCGGCGACGTACTTCGGGTTGATGCGCTCGATGTGCCGCGGGATGCGCAAAACAAGCCTCTGACCCTCACCGCTGGCGAAAAGGGCAAGTTCGAACTCACTGATGCAGATGGCGATCTTGTATTGGCGGGTAGTGTTGGTGCCCGTGCCAACGGACGTCAGTTCTCGATCTTTGTATCCAACATCAATGCACGGCCCGGCACCCGGTTCGTTATCGTCAAACGGTCGACCGAAGCTGCTGTTGCGGCGCTGCGCCGTGATTTTGCTGCCAAGGAGCGTGGCAAGAAATCCGGCATCGTCGAAGTGAGCTTGCAGGGTGATGACGCCGACCGCAACGCCACTGTCCTCGACGACATTCTAAAGACCTATGTTCGGCAGAACGTCGAGCGTCGCTCGGCTGAAGCCGAAAACACACTCAAGTTCCTCGAAACCCAGCTCCCCACCCTCAAGCAAGAGATGGATGCGGCCGAAGCGGCCTATAACGCCTATCGCCAAAGTCGGGGCAGCCTTGATCTGAACCTAGAAACCCAGAGCGTGCTGCAATCTCTGGTTGAAGTAGACAACCAAATCGTTGCCCTCAAGCAGGAGCGGGACGAGCTGCGCCAGAGCTTCACCCCGGAGCACCCCCGTGTCCAGGCCGTTGACCAGCGTCTTGAACGCCTGCGCGAACGTCGCAAACAGTTCGACTCCGACGTAACTAAACTCCCGGATACCCAGCAGAAAGTGCTGCGCCTTGCACGCGACGTGGAAGTCTCCACTACCCTCTACACCAACCTCGTCAATACTGCCCAGCAACTCAAGGTATCCAAGGCAGGCACCGTGGGCGACGTGCGCATCATTGACGCCGCCGCGGTTGCAAGCGAGCCGGTGGGCATGAAGGCTCCTGCCAAGATTGCAATCTCCGCCCTGCTGGGCCTGATTGCCAGCCTTGGCATCGTGTGGCTCAAGCGCTCGCTCCGCGTCGTGATCGAAGATCCTGAAGTCATTGAATCGCAGCTTGGCCTGCCCGTCTATGCAACCATCCCCCACAGTGACGACGAAGTCGCGCTATTCAGCCGCACACGCAAAGGCAAGACTGGCGAACTGCTAGCGATCAGCAAGCCAGAGGACGACGCGATCGAAAGCCTGCGTGGGCTGCGAACTACCATCCATTTCGCGCTGATGGATGCCAGCCACAACTCGATCCTCATTACCGGCTCCAGCCCAGGCCTTGGCAAAAGCTTCATTTCCAAGAACCTTGGCGCCGTGCTTGCCCAAGCTGGTTCTCGCGCGGTGATCATCGACGCCGACTTGCGTCGTGGTCACATCAACAAGGAGTTTGGGCTGCGGCGGGAAGTGGGGGTGTCCGAGTATGTGGCGGGCACTGTCAAGCTTGAAGACATTGTCAAGCCGACTGCCGTGCCCAATCTGTGGGTTGTCACCACGGGGCAAATCCCCCCCAATCCTTCCGAACTGCTCATGCATCTTCGGTTTGAACAGTTGCTGCAACAGCTCGGCGAGCAGTTCGACACGCTGATCATCGATGCTCCGCCGATCCTGGCTGTGTCCGATGCTGCAATTATTGGCCGGCTTGCCGGCGCTACGTTGATGGTTGCGCGTGCTGGTCATCATCCGATTTCTGAGCTGGAGCAAGCGGTCAAGCGGCTCAATCATGCCGGTGTGCTGGTTAAGGGGTTTGTGTTCAATGATCTCAATACGGATCGCCAGCGCTATAGGTATGGTTATAAAGGTTATGTCTACAGGTATTCTTATCGCAACGCCAATGCGACCTGAGGAGCTTTTTGGTGTCGGCGCCAAGCCCATTTTGTTTTGCTGGATATAGAGTGCTATGTGCGGTCGAAATGTAAGCCGACTCTTGGACGGCCTGATTGCCTTTCAGCTAGTTACCTTATGGTTATTCTACTTTGGCCCGATTGCCTATGAGCGACCGGCTGTTGAGGGAGGGGCAGGCATCGCTGTAGTTTGTTTTCTAGCCTTGCTTAAGCTTGGGGCTCTTTCGGGGAGAAGATTCCGTTTTGCTGGGAGTAGCGGACCAACGTCTCCATTGTCGTTTTTGAGATTTAGCATTCTAACGACCATGGTGCTGGTGCCACTGACAATCTATTTTCGGTCCGGAGGTGTTGAATTAGGTACTGATCTTGGGGATATTTATAGTGCTTCGCACGCGAGAAGGCAGTCCGGTGACTCTGCAATCGAATACGTGAGAATGGTTTTTGGCTATTCATTATTCGGATTTTTGCCACTGGCCCTCATTTATTGGGAAAAAATTCTAGGCGTAGATAAGTTTTTGGTGGTGCTGTGTGTATTGTTGAATGTGTATATGTCATACGCCATGGGCGTTAACAAGTATATATTTGACGTAATAATAATTTTTTCAGCAATGTTTTATCTGTTGTGGGGCCACACCCTTTTCAACACAATCAGAGGGTGGGTTGCCTCTATGGTTATCCTCTGTAGTTTGTTCGGTGCTGGGGCTTACTTTACAGAAGGGCAGGTCACTAGGGAGGGCTCTGCCGCAGTTTCGGGTGTTAGCACATCACTTGGTGCATATTCTGAATATAATATTGACGATGGTCCGCTTCTTGTATTCTATTCAGCTATCACAACATACCTCACACAAGGGTATCGGGCGTTAGATTTATCAATGCATGAACCATTCGTGTTTACTTGGGGTGTAGGTAATTCGACGTTTCTTGCACGGCAAGCAGATCGAGTGCTCGGAAGTTCGATTCAAGATAATACATACCCGGCAAGAATTGAAAAATACGGATGGGATCGATACGTTCAATGGTCTTCATTTTATTTGTGGTGGGCTTCTGACCTGACGTATATAGGGGTTGGTATATTGATGTTTGTATTAGGTTTTCTTTATTCTTCGATCGGTAATACGCTGCTCACTAAAGGTGACGCCGCTTCAATATTGTTGTTCGCCTACTTGATAATCGTATTTTTCTATTTGTCAGCAAATAATCAGGTGATGCAGAGCGGGGAGAGCGTCGTGGGTTTTTTTTCCTTGATGATCCCCTATTTTATTAAAAGGCGATTGGTGCGGATCAGAACGTGAGCTCAGATGTAAAGCGGTTTGGTGTTGATGCATTAGTATCGGTATGCGCCTTCTTTCTTTCTGTTTTCATAGGACTCTACGTTTATCGCTTGCTTTGGAGTGCGCTATCTCCGGATGAGTTTTCTGCCTGGTTTTTGGTTTTTGAGGTATCACAGTTCCTTCTTCTTCTGGATCTAGGCTTTTCGCATCGCTTCATAGCAGACTTTAAGGACGGACATGCGGAAGGGCTTGTTGACCGGCTTAATGGACTTCGTTGTGTACTTTTATTAATAGGAATCGTTGCATTTATAGTTATATTGCTCGTGGTGTCGTTTTTTGGAGTTGGCTCAGAGCGCTTAAAGACGTCTTACATCCTCCTCGGGCTGTCTATAGCATTAACTCTATCGGGCTACGCTGAAACTGCTGCGTTGAGAGTGCAAAGGAAAAATCGGCAGATTAGTTTTTTGGCCGTTTTTTCGCAGATTTTATTTTTATGCGTGCTTATTTTCTTCAAAGAGAATATTGCTTTTGGGGTTGGCGTTGCTGTCTTTGTCCGGGCTTTTGTTACGTTTGTGTCTCAGGTAAGGCTAGTGCAAATTCCCTATCGCCCAATTTTCCATAGTTCAAGCTATCTAGGTGGCGAGGTTGTAGCGATTAATTTGGCCTATTTTTCGCTCTTTATGATCGATGCGCTACTGTTCGGACTGTCGTCGATTCCTGCTGTGGTGATAGCTGGTCTGTTGGTAGTAAAGAAGTACTTTGATCTTCTTAGGTCGCTATGGGACAATGTGTTGCCAAACGCATACTCGAGATTTGGTGAAGGTGCTGCTGACGGTTTACTCAAGATTATTTATTGGTCTTGCGCGGTTAGTTATTTTTTTGCGAGTGCGTGCTCTGGCTGGTTAATACCGTTTTGGATGGAAGGATTTAAATCAGATCCTATTCTTAGCCTTTCTTTGGGTTTTTCTTTTTTTGCTGTATCTCTATTTAGAGTATTTACACTGAGAATGTATTACCTCGGGCGGGCTAGATCACGTTTTGCTTTGGTTGTTGCCTTGTCGGCCAAGTTCGTTTTTGCTTTAGCCTTAATTTTCCATTTGCTCGATGTCTTCGCTGCTTACTTAGTTCAGGGCTTGATTATTATGTCTTTTCTATATTTGTATTCATTGGTTCCTGGTGGTGAAAAAAATAACTGACGCTGAGATATCAATTAATTTTCATCTAAAGTGGGGCTTATTTTGGCAAGAATTATGATGGTAGGGCACTTTTCTCCTAGCGTCAGCGTATTGGGGAAGGGGAGCTCTGTTGCCGGGAGTCAGGTTCAAGCGCAGATCGTCGCGGAGTTGGTCGCGTCTGCAGGAGAGTGTAACGTACTGTGCTGTGCGATGCCGTCGTTGCCGCATTGGCCTAAAGGGCCCCTTTTCTCACGAAAACAAGAAGAGAGAAATATTGTATTTCCTTTTTATTTAAATGTTCCTGTCCTTAAGCATCTTATTTTTTCGTTGATGTTGTTGTTTGAGGCCTTTCGGTTCGGGCCGAAAGTGTGCATTCAATACAATTCTTTCGTTTTCGAAAATTGGGCGCTACTGCTTTATAGGTTCTTGTCGTCACGAGTGTCGCTGGCTGTCCTCATTCAGGATGTACATGCAGGGTCCAGATCGAGGTTTTTTTCAAAGAAATGGTTTCGATCTTTATCTGAGAGAGTTAGTCTTTTCTTTGCAAAGAGCTTTGATTTAATAGTTCCTATTAGTGTGGCAATTGTCGATGACTTTGGGTTTTCCCCTGAAAAATGCTTTGTCTTTCAGGGGGGGGTTACAAAGTTTGCGTCTGAATTAATGAGTAAAGGTCGTGTGAATTTGGACGAGATGGCCGTTTTTGCGGGCGCGCTGGAGTCTCACAATGGCGTAGATAAATTGGTGCGGCAGTGGATACAGTACGATATTAATTATCCCCTCCATGTTTTTGGGCGAGGAAGTTTGGAGAAAGAGATTCGTGATATGGCTGAGCGTAGTGAATGGGTTTTTTTTCACGGCTTGGTTTCTGAGGCTGAGGTCGCTCAGTGGCAAGCCCGATCCCTCTGGAATTTTTGCTTGCGCTATAGCATAGGACTCAATCAGAGATATTTCTTTCCCTCTAAGTTTTTTAATATTGCGGCTGCCCCTGGGGGGGTCATTGTGAACAATCTATACGGTCTGCCAGATGTATTGAGGCCGTATCTTTCCGTCGTAGATGAGGGGCTTACGCAGCTTAAGAGTGCATTGGATAAGGCTCGTGTTCTAGGGGAGGCTGAGTTTGTAAAAGAGCGTCATGAGCTTCTTCGAGATTCTTACAGTTGGCGAGCTTGTATTCTTACTATTTTAAGTCGATTGTCAGTTGATAAGTAAATTTTCATAGTTTAATGAGATGTTTTAAATTTTGCTGAATTTTTCTTATGCTTTTGGGTTGGTTGGTTAATTAAAATTAAGGAAGCTTTGAGCTGAAATTTCAGATTCTATTTGGCTGTTTGTTTTTGGCTTGGGGTGGTTTCTCATTAATTTCCAATCTTTGAATTTGTCTTGAAGTCAATAAAGAGAAGGGTTTGACGCCTTCTTGGATATTGTGGGTTTTAAGGTATGAAGAAGATTTTTGTCCTCGCCCCATATTTTTGGCCTGCAAAAAAGGCTGGTGGGCCGGTCAAATCAATGGGTGCTATTGTAGAGCTACTTTCGACTAATGCCGAGGTTAAGGTTCTCACGCAAGCTTACGATGTTGGATCGAAAACAGTTATGGGTGATGTTGTCCCAGATAGTTGGATTCGTCTGCCCCAGTGTAGTGTCTATTATTCTAGTGGTTCTTTGAAAGTATTGATGCAAATAGTCGCTGCTGGAAGGGTTAAGGACACGGATGTCGTTTTTTACTTGAATAGTTTTTTTGCTTTCACACTTAGTATCCTTTTTTTTATTTTAAAGCGGTTCGGTTTTGTAAAGGCATCGTCGAAAGTCATCTTGGCGCCTAGGGGGGAATTTTCTGAAGGTGCGTTGATGCTCAAGCCACTTAAAAAAAGGGTCTTTATTTCGCTCAGTAAGCTCGCACGTCTGCACGATGGAATAACTTGGCATGCCACTAGTGATGAGGAATCTAAAGACATAGCGAGAGTGTTTGGCGATGGCGTGACTGTTCGCGTGGCGCCCAATATCGTTGATATGAGAATTCGCCAGAAGGTATTCGAAACTAAAAAGGAGGGGGGGCGCCTCAAGTTAATTTTTCTTTCTAGAATTTCACCAAAAAAAAATCTTGAGTATGCTTTGAAGATTTTGATGAGTGTCAGGGCTGAAGTTGCCTTCGATATTTACGGTCCTAAAGAGGATAATGATTACTGGATTTGCTGTGAAGAGTTAATAAAAAAACTTCCAAGTAATGTTGTAGTCAGGTATATGGGGCCGGTGGATGTTGATGAAGTTCCGGATGTGATCGCGCGCTACCATCTTTTTATTTTGCCGACCTTGGGTGAGAACTTTTGCCACGCAATTGCGGAAGCTTTGCAGTGCGGTTGTCCTGTGTTAGTCAGTGACCAGACGCCGTGGCGTGGATTGGCGGAGCAAGGTGTTGGTTGGGATATTCCACTTGCTAATTCGAGCGGATTCTCAGAGGTGGTTGAGTTTATGGCAGGAATGGGTGATGAGAGTTTTGGAGGGATGAGACTGAAGATTAAGGACTACATTTCAGAGAAGGTTCTTCAATCTGATGCAAGCGCGATGACGTTGCGTGTCTTTGATTTTTCTAATAGCTGAGAATTGCTGCTCTAAATCTTGATTTTTGAGGTTGAAATGTTCAATAACAGTACACTTTTGATTACTGGTGGCACCGGATCCTTCGGCAACGCCGTCCTCCGTCGCTTCCTCAATACCGACATCGGCGAAATCCGCATTTTCTCCCGGGACGAGAAGAAGCAGGACGACATGCGGAAGCTCTACAACAACCGCAAGCTGAAGTTCTACATCGGCGACGTGCGCGATCCGCAATCCATCGCCGCGGCCATGCGTGGTGTCGATTACGTGTTCCACGCCGCCGCGCTCAAGCAGGTTCCGTCTTGCGAATTCCACCCCATGCAGGCGGTGCGCACCAATGTGCTCGGCACCGAGAACATGATCGAGGCGGCAATTGCCAACAAGGTGAAGCGCGTTGTGTGCCTGTCCACCGACAAGGCGGTGTATCCGATCAACGCCATGGGCATCTCCAAGGCGATGATGGAAAAGGTGATGGTTGCCGCGTCCCGCAACCTGGAAGGCACTGGCACCGTAGTGTGCGGCACCCGTTACGGCAACGTGATGGCGTCGCGCGGTTCGGTGATTCCGCTGTTTGTGGATCAGGTGCTCAATGGCAAGCCCATCACCATCACCGATCCCAACATGACCCGCTTCATGATGACGCTGGATGATGCGGTGGATCTGGTGCTCTACGCCTTCCAGCACGGCAACAATGGCGACATCTTTGTGCAAAAGGCCCCGGCCGCCACGGTGGATGTGCTCACCAAATCCATTCTTGGCCTGATGAAGAAGCCGGATCACGAAGTCCGCATCATCGGCACCCGCCACGGCGAGAAGCTCTATGAAGCGCTGCTCAGCCGAGAAGAGCGCGCCTGCGCCGAGGATCTGCCGGGTTATTTCCGCGTGCCGGCCGACGGCCGCGATCTCAACTACGACAAGTTTGTGGAAGAGGGCGAGCAGAAGATTACCGAGGCTGTAGAGTACACCTCCCATAACACCGAACGCCTGGACGTGGATGGCATGACCCAGCTGCTGCTCAAGCTGGATTTCATGCAGAAGATCGCACGCGGCGAAAAGGCCGAGGCGCAGGACTAAGCCGCCATGCGTATCGTGATTACCGGCGCCGACGGTTTCATCGGCCGCAACCTATCCGTTCGCCTGGGCGAGCTTGGGCATACCGACATTGCGCGCATCACCCTCGATTCGTCCGATGCTGATCTGAAGGCCGCGCTCAAAGGGGCTGATTTTGTTTATCACCTGGCGGGCATCAATCGTCCCAAGGATGTAAGCGAGTTTGCCACCGGCAATGCCGGCCTTACCGAAACCGTGTGCAGCCTGCTGGCCGAGTACGGCAACAAGGCGCCGGTGGTCCTGTCGTCCTCCACCCAGGCCGCGCTCGATAACCCGTATGGGGTCAGCAAGCGTGCTGCCGAGGATGCGGTGTTCGAGCATGGCACGCAAAACGGCTCTCCGGCCTATGTGTTCCGCCTGACCAATGTGTTTGGCAAGTGGTCACAGCCCAATTACAACTCTGCGGTGGCCACCTTCTGCCACAACATCGCTCGCGGGCTGGAGATCAAGGTGAATGATCCCGCCGCACCGCTCAAGCTGGTGTACATAGACGATGTGGTCGAGGCTTTTGTCGGCCTGCTGCAGTCGCCCGGCACGCCCAGCGGCTTTGTGCCCGCCGGTCCGGAATACGACTCCACCGTTGGTCAGGTGGCCGATACGATCCGTGGGTTTGCGGCCAGCCGCGCATCGATGATTACCGATCGTGTGGGCACCGGCCTGGTGCGGGCGCTGTATTCCACCTATCTGAGCTTCCTGCCCACCGAGTCGTTTGCTTACAGCGTGGTCAAGCATTCCGATCCGCGCGGCGATTTCGTCGAGATGCTCAAGACCCCGGATTGCGGCCAGTTCTCGTACTTTACGTCGCATCCCGGCGTCACTCGTGGCGAGCACTATCACCACACCAAGACCGAGAAGTTCATGGTGCTCAAGGGCACGGCGCATTTCGGCTTCCGCCATATCGTCACCGGCGAGCACTACGAGCTGGTTACCAAGGGTGGTGAGGGCCGGATCGTTGAAACGGTGCCGGGCTGGACGCACAACATTACGAATATCGGCGACGACGAGATGATCGTCATGCTGTGGGCTAACGAGATATTCGATCGTGAAAAGCCCGATACGTTTGCCAACAAGGTGAAGCAATGAAGAAGCTGAAGGTGGTGTCGGTTGTCGGCACCCGTCCCGAGATCATCCGTCTGTCCCGCGTGCTGGCAAAGCTGGATGACTATTGTGAACACGTGTTGGTGCACACCGGCCAAAACTACGACTACGAGCTGAACCAGATCTTTTTTGAAGATCTGGGCGTGCGCAAGCCCGATCACTTCCTCAACGCGGCCGGTGCAACCGGCGCCGAGACCATCGGCAAGGTGGTGATTGCGGTCGATCAGGTGCTGGCGGAGGAGACGCCGGACGCCATGCTGGTGCTGGGTGATACCAACAGCTGCATTTCGGTGCTGCCCGCCAAGCGCCGCAAGATCCCCACCTTCCACATGGAAGCTGGCAACCGCTGCTTCGACATGCGCGTGCCCGAGGAGATCAACCGCCGTATCGTCGACCACACGGCCGACATCAACCTCACCTACAGCACCATCGCCCGCGATTACCTGCTGCGTGAGGGCCTGCCGCCCGACATGGTCATCAAGACCGGCAGCCCGATGTTCGAAGTGCTGACCCACTACCGCGACGGTATCGAGGCATCCGATGTGCTGGAGCGCCTGGGCCTCAAGGCTCGTGAGTTCTTTGTGGTGAGCGCCCACCGGGAAGAGAACATCGATTCCGAGAAGAACTTCACCAATCTGGTTGCCACCCTTAATGCCGTGGCCGATAAGTACCAGATGCCGGTGATCGTCTCGACCCACCCGCGCACCCAGAAGCGTGTGGATGCGATGGGCGCAAAGTTCCATCCGCTCGTCCGCCTGCTCAAGCCCCTGGGCTTCAAGGATTACAACAAGCTGCAGCTCAACGCCAAGGCGGTGCTGTCGGATAGCGGCACGATCAACGAAGAGTCGTCGATCCTCAACTTCCCGGCACTCAACATTCGTGATGCCCACGAGCGCCCCGAAGGTATGGAAGAGGCGGCCGCCATGATGGTCGGCATGAACACCGAGCGCGTCATGCAGGGGCTGGCAATCCTGGAGGATCAGCCCAGCGGCGAGACCCGTCTGCTCCGTCAGGTGGGCGATTACAGCATGCCCAACGTGTCCGACAAGGTCGTCCGGATCATCCACAGCTATACCGATTACGTGAATCGGGTGGTCTGGAAGAAGTACTGAGGGCCAGGGTTCAATGCGTATAGCCTTGATCGCGGATGCCTATCCGCCGCTGCGCTCATCGGGGGCAGTACAGCTCAGGGATCTGTCCCGTGAGTTCGTCCGACAGGGGCACGATATTACCGTCATCGTGCCATCTGCGAGCCTTGGCACTCCGTGGGCGCTCGAAACGCTGGATGGCGTTCAGGTCCTCCGCGTCAAGGCTATGCAGACTCGTGACACCAGTTACGTGTGGCGCACGCTGGCCGAACTTGCGCTGTCTCATTTCGTCCGCAAGGGGCTGGAGGCCAGCCCCTTGCGGGACGTGAAATGGGACGCGGTTGTCTGGTATTCGCCCACGATCTTTTTTGGTCGGGCTGTTGCTTGGCTCAAGGCGAGAAGCCGCTGCCCCAGCTATCTCATCATCCGCGACATCTTTCCCGAGTGGGCGGTCGATCTCGGGCTGATGGGGCGTGGGCCGGTGTACAAGTTCTTCAAGTACTTCGAGCAGGTTCAGTACGCGGCTGCCGACACCATTGGTGTTCAGTCCCACGCGGGGCTGCCTTATTTCGCCGAATGGTCCCGCCAGCCTGGCCGCCGTCTCGAGGTGCTGCAGAACTGGCTTGCCCCGGCCGAGAACATGGGCTGCTCGATTCAGGTGAGCGAAACCCATCTGGCCGGGCGGCGCATCTTCGTATACGCCGGTAACATGGGCGCGGCCCAGTCGATGGACATGGTGCTCGGGCTTGCTGATCGCCTCAAGGATCGTACCGACGTGGGCTTCATGTTCGTAGGCCGAGGGTCGGATGTTGCGCGCCTTCGTGCGCTGGCCGAAGAGATGCAGTTGCCGAACGTGCTTTTCCATGACGAGATTGATCCGACCGAGGTTCCCGGGCTACTCGCCCAGTGCCATGTTGGTCTCGTCATGCTCGATCCGCGGCACAAGACGCACAACGTCCCGGGCAAGTTCCTCACCTATATGCAGGCGGGCCTGCCTGTACTGGCGCGCATCAACGCCGGAAACGATCTGTGCGACCTCATTGCACGGGAAGGGGTTGGGAAGGCCTATGTGGGCGAGTCACTGTCGGAGTTCGCAGACTTGGGCATGGCCTTGTTTGAAGAGCAGGACAAATCTGGAATGTCTACTCGGGCTAAAGCACTTTCTGAGTCGTTGTATTCATCGCGAGCGGCTGTGGATCAGATTGTAAGAAATTTGAAGAGCTACACAAAATAACTATTCTTGAGGTGTGATGTGGCAAAAGGCATGATCCTGGCGGCGGGGCAGGGGACACGAGTAAAACCGCTAACCAAGAATATTCCGAAACCGATGGTTCCGTTGTTGGGCAAGCCATTGCTGGAGTACCTGATTGAGCATCTCTCCCGTCATGGAATTCGCGAGGTCATGATCAATGTCGCATTCAATCACTACAAGATTGAAAGCTACTTTGGCGATGGACATCGCTGGGGGGTTGAGATCGGGTACTCCTACGAAGGTGGCCGAGACCATGGGGACATCGTGCCCAAGGCCCTGGGGTCTGCCGGAGGAATGCGAAAGATCCAGGATTTCGGGGGATTCTTCGACGAGACGACGTTGGTGCTCTGTGGCGATGCTATTGTTGACCTCGACATTCAGGCTGCGCTTGCCGAGCACAAGGCCAAGGGGGCGCTTGCCAGCGTTGTGACGGTTGATGTTCCGCGTGAGCAGGTTAAGAACTATGGGGTCGTTGTCACAGACAGCGACGGTCGCGTGGTCTCGTTTCAGGAGAAGCCCTCTCCGGAAGAGGCGAAGTCGACGCTGGCCAGTACAGGGATTTACATTTTTGAGCCGGAAATTCTCGACTTGATTCCTCAGGGCTGCGAATTTGACATCGGCAGTCAGTTGTTCCCGATGTTGGTGGAGAAGGGGATTCCTTTCTACGCTCAGCGGCAGTCGTTCAATTGGATTGATATCGGTCGCCTGACAGACTACTGGGATGTGCTTCAGCGTGTGCTTCGTGGTGAGGTGTCACAGATGCACATGCCGGGCAAGCAGATTCGCCCAGGCGTGTGGGTTGGGCTCAATACGTCGATCGCTTGGGATAGCGTACAGATTGTTGGGCCGGTTTATATCGGATCGAATGTAAGGATCGACCCCGGCGCATCGATCATTGGTCCTTCTTGGATTGGCCACGGGTGCCATGTGAAATCTTCGGCGCGGCTCGAACGAAGCATTCTTTTTGAGTACACCCGTGTGAGTGAGGGTTGTACGGTTGCCGAGCGCATCTTGTCTCCGCAATATTGCGTTGAGCGGTCAGGTAAGACGACTTACGTGGGTGAGGACGGGGTAAGTCTGCGTTGGGGGGATGCCAGAGGCTGAGTGCCTGCTGTCAAGCCGCACGAGACTCTTTTGCGCGGATTCTGGCTGCGAAGTGTGTTGATTCAAATCGAGTAACAGTGTCACGGTAACGGCGTAAGAACTCTTGTATAGTGCTACACAAGTTTGCAATTGTCTGTAGTGCGTGTCCTTATGTTGATTACCGAAACTGCTGCCTGGAAAGAGTTGTCCGTTCTGCGGGACATCTTTGCGTTCCGTCATCTTCGTGATTTATTTGCGAGGGATGGTGCGCGGTTTTCTCAGATGTCCTTGGAGCTCAATGGCCTGTTGGTTGACTTTTCCAAACAGCGCCTTGATGGTCACGTCCTGCGCCTGCTTGTTGATCTGGCGCGGGACGCTGATCTTGCTGGTTGGCGTGATCGGCTGTTTGGTGGCGAGAAGATCAATGTGAGTGAGCACCGCGCCGTACTGCACCCGGCGCTGCGTCATTTAAAGCTGTCGCCGTTTCCTTCCGCGAGTGTCGATGTGATGCCGGAAGTGCGCTCAGTACGTGCGCAGATGCGGCAGTTTTCAGACAAGGTTCGCTCCGGCTTGTGGCGGGGGTTCTCGGGAGAGGCCATCCGGGATGTCGTGAACATCGGCATCGGGGGCTCGGATCTCGGCCCCAAGATGGTTGTGCGTGCGCTCTCGGCGTATCAGCGACCTGGGCTCAGGCTTCACTTCGTTTCCAATCTCGATAGTGCGCAGCTTGGACCGTTGCTGGATTCACTGGATCCGAAGACGACGCTCTTTGTGGTTGCCAGCAAGACTTTCACGACTCAGGAGACCATGCGTAATGCCCACACCGCTCGCCAGTGGTTATGTGCAGCGGCGGGGGAGTCGGCAGGTCGTGCGCTGCCCCTTCACTTTGTTGCGGTGACATCAGCCGTTGATAGAGCCGCAGTATTTGGCCTGCCGCCCGAGAATCTGTTTCGTATGTGGGATTGGGTGGGGGGGCGCTATTCCCTGTGGTCGGCTGTTGGTTTGCCCATAGCATTGGCGGTCGGGATGAATGGTTTTGAGCGCCTGCTCGCCGGGGCCGAGGCGATGGATGAGCATTTCCGGGAGGCGTCCTTCGAGCGGAACCTACCGGTCTTGATGGCTTTGATCGGCATCTGGAACACCAATTTCCTTGGCGCTGGAACAAGTGCCGTGCTCCCCTATCACGAGTCGCTGCGGTTTCTTCCATCGTTTCTACAGCAACTGGAGATGGAGTCCAACGGAAAAACGGTTGGGCGGGACGGCCGCCCTCTGAGCTGCCAGGCCAACCCCATTGTGTGGGGGGAGATTGGATCCAACGGGCAGCACGCATTCTTCCAGTTGCTCCATCAGGGGGGGTGGCTCGTTCCGTGCGATTTCATTGCCAGCGCGCAGAGTGATTTTCCCCTGCCAGACCATCAGGCACCCTTGATGGCAAATTTTCTTGCGCAGAGTTCGGCGCTGGCCTTTGGAAAGTCTGAAGCCGAAGCACGCGCAGAACTGGAGGCCGCAGGGGTTCCGGTTGAGCACATGGCGGCGCTGCTTCCGCACAAGGTATTTGCTGGCAATCAACCTTCGACGACGATCATTCTTCCCCGCCTTGATCCCCACAGCCTCGGCATGTTGATTGCGCTCTATGAGCATAAGGTGTTTGTTCAGGGCGTGATCTGGGGTATCAATTCCTTTGACCAGTGGGGTGTCGAGCTGGGCAAGCAGCTTGCTGGTCGATTGTTGCCGGCGCTAAAGGGCGAGGGAGGGCTGGAGGGGCTCGATCAGTCGACCCGTGCGTTGATTGCGTGGTGTCGGGAGCGCGGGGATTTCTAGGGAGTATTTGGATACGGTAAGCCCTAAGGTCGCTTTAAGGCTTTTGGGTGCTTGGTGATAAAGGTTAAATAGAGGATTGCAATGAAGATCGCGATTGCTGGGACTGGTTATGTTGGGTTGTCTAATGCGGTACTCCTCGCGCAACACAATGAAGTTGTGGCGCTGGATATCGTGGCGGAGAAGGTGGAGATGCTCAATCGCCGAGAGTCTCCGATTGAGGATAAGGAAATTGAGGAGTTTCTGCGCGACAAACCGTTGAATCTTCGGGCAACGCTAGATAAACAGGAGGCCTATGAAGCCGCGGATGTGGTCATCATTGCCACCCCTACCGATTACGATCCGGAGACTAACTATTTCAATACCAACTCCATCGAGGCGGTCATTCGTGACGTGATGGCCATCAATCCGAAGGCGATGATGGTCATCAAATCCACCGTCCCCGTCGGCTACACGGTTAGGGCGCGGCAGCAGTTTTCATGCGAAAACCTCGTTTTTTCGCCGGAATTCTTGCGAGAGGGGCGTGCTTTATACGACAACTTATATCCGTCGCGCATTATCGTCGGCGAGCGTTCGGATCGGGCTGCGATGTTCGCTGGTTTGTTGCGCCAAGGCGCGATCAAGCAGGATGTTGCGGTGTTGTACACCGACAGCACCGAGGCAGAGGCAATCAAGCTATTTGCCAACACTTATCTTGCGATGCGTGTTGCATTCTTTAATGAGCTTGATACATACGCTGCAACCCATGGGTTAGACACGCGGCAGATTGTCGATGGCGTCAGTCTGGATCCTCGCATCGGGGCGCACTACAACAACCCGAGCTTTGGATATGGCGGCTACTGCCTCCCCAAAGATACGAAGCAGTTGTTGGCCAACTATCGGGATGTCCCGCAGAATCTCATTCATGCAATTGTCGAATCCAATACCACCCGGAAGGATTTTATTGCCGACGATATCATCCGTCGCCAGCCCAAGACGGTTGGAGTCTACCGCTTGATCATGAAGGCCGGATCAGACAATTTCCGTGCTTCGAGCATCCAGGGGATCATGAAGCGGATCAAGGCGAAGGGCATCGAGGTGATAGTCTATGAGCCTGTGCTTAAGGAAGGGGAGTTCTTTCATTCTCGTGTTGTTAACGATTTGAGTACTTTTAAGCAGCAGGCTGATGTCATTATTGCCAATCGTCGAACCGAGGCGCTGGATGACGTCCAGGATAAGGTCTATACCCGGGATCTGTTTGGTAGCGATTGATTTGTTTGGAAAGGGTGTTGCTATCGGAGCTAGTTCGGGCTCTGGTGGGGCCGCGGACGTATTTATCTGCCGGGCAGCTCTTGGTGGTAAGCGTTGGAGTTCAGAGCGGGTTCTTTTGGACTGAAGTCCGAGCATGGGCACAAAACAAAAACGGCGACAGGATTGCTCCGGTCGCCGTTTTTTTGCGCTGGGGTCCCGCTCAGAACGGCAGCTTCACCCCCGGCCACACGCCTTCGATGGCGCGGCGGAAGTCGGCCTGGATGCGCTCGATGGCGGCCTGGTTGTCGGCCTCGAAGCGCAGCACAACCACCGGGGTGGTGTTGGACGGACGGGCGAGGCCGAAACCGTCGGCGTATTCGACGCGCACGCCGTCGATGGTGAGGATGCTCTCGGCGCCCTCAAACTTCGCCTCGGCCTTGAGTTTATCCACCAGCGCGAAGGGCTCGCCTTCGTTCATCTTGATGTTGAGCTCCGGCGTGCTGGTGGCGTTGGGCAGGTTCTTCAGCACCGGGTTGGCGTCCGGCTGGCGGGACACGATCTCCAGCAGGCGGGCGCCGGTGTAGAGGCCGTCGTCAAAGCCGTACCAGCGCTCCTTGAAGAACACGTGGCCGCTCATCTCGCCGGCCAGCGGGGCGCCGGTTTCCTTCAGCTTGGCCTTCACCAGCGCGTGGCCGGTGTTCCACATGGTGGGCTTGCCGCCGCGATCCTTGATCCAGCCGGCGAGGTTGCGGGTGCATTTCACGTCGTAGATGATCTCGCCACCGGGCACGCGGGACAGCACATCCTCGGCGAACAGCATCAGCTGACGATCCGGGAAGATGATCTCGCCGTCCTTCGTCACCACGCCCAGCCGGTCGCCGTCGCCGTCGAAGGCGAGGCCGATCTCGGCGTCGGTTTCCTTCAGCGCGCGGATCACGTCGGCGAGGTTCTCGGGCTTGGACGGGTCCGGGTGGTGGTTGGGGAAATTGCCATCCACTTCGCAGAAGAGTTCCACCAGCTCGCAGCCCAGGCGCTTGAAGAGCTCCGGGGCGACGGCACCAGCTACGCCGTTGCCGCAGTCCATCACCACCTTCATGGGGCGGGAAAGCTTCACGTCGCCGACGATCTTCTCTACGTACGCCGGCACCACATCGGCGTGGGTGAGCTTGCCCGGCACGGCGGCGGTGACGAGGTTGCCGTCGATGATGCGCTGGCGCAGGGCCTGGATCAGCTCGCCGAAGAGCGTCTGGCCGCCCAGCACCATTTTCAGGCCGTTGTAGTCCGGCGGGTTGTGGCTGCCAGTGACGGAGACGCAGGAGTTCGTGCCGAGTTCATACGCGGCGAAGTAGGTGAGCGGGGTGGGCACGCAGCCCACGTCCACCACATCAACCCCGGCGGCGCGGATGCCGTCGGCGAGCGCACCGGCGAGCTCGGGGCCCGACAGGCGGCCGTCGCGGCCCACCGCGATGGCCTGCTGGCCGCGGGCGACGGCTTCGGAACCGAGGGCGTGGCCGATGGCGCGCACGGCTTCGGCGGTCAGCGTCTTGTCGACGATGC